>JAEEXH010000075.1 GCA_016291435.1 Oscillospiraceae bacterium | reverse complement strand
TAATCCTCCCATTTCACGCATTTGTGATCCTTGCTGAAGGCGCAGTAATCTTCCATCATGACTCTGCCTCCTTCGCCTGCAACTCGCGCATTGCGATCACCGATGCGTTAAAGCAGCACCGTGTCACCAAGCGATATGAAACGGAAAAGCATATCGGAATCGGGCGGGCAGAGGTCAATGCAGAAACAGGCGAGGTTTACGAGGAACAGTATATCGGCGCGGAGCTGACAGACCTGATGCAGCAAATGGGCTTTTCGGATATATCCTCCAAATGTGAGTATTACAGCTCTGCGATGCGCTGCCCTGAGAGGTTTTCCGTCCTGACTGCCGCGAAGAAGAAAAAATGACCTTCTTTTTTCCGACTGGTTGATAGTTTGACCTTGTTTCGCTTTGCTTCTGCTGACGTGTCGGCGCAAATTGCACAGCATTCCCGTTCCGCTGCACTCGTCCCCCTGATTGGCAGTACGCATTGATTTTTTGCCTTGCCCTCATCTCTGACGGCGTGTATTTGAACGCATGACATCATTTAGAAAGGGCAGCAGGCATATGCTTGCTGAAAAGGTGAAGTGTTATGACGATTTCACAGAGAAACAGGGTGCTTGACAAGATTATTGAGCTGTTGGAGATGCTGTATGAGACAGAGCCGGATGAACAATCAGCAGAGCCGACAGCAAGACAACAGATTCGTATGCTGACAATCAAGGAGTGTGCAGCGCTTGCACCGGGTGTATCGGAGCACACCATACGGAAACTGGTTTATCAGCGTAAGGTGAAGTATATGCGAACCGGCGAGGGCAATTGCGGAAAAATCCTGATCAATGCCGCGAGCTTTCAGAAATATCTTGAATCTCAGGGAGCTAAATAATCAAATTATTTCACAGTATCTTGACGAAATATTGATTCAGCGGTAAAATGATTTCGGATAGATACGCTGTGATAAAAAACGAGAGGTTTGATATTATGGCAATGATTCAGAAGCGCGGCAGCAGTTATTCTATCCGCGTAAGCTGTGGATATGACGCTCACGGCAAACAGGTTTTACGGTCGATGACATGGAAACCGGATCCCAAGCTGTCGCCCAAACAGATTGAAAAGGAACTGAACAGACAGGCGGTGATATTCGAGGAAACGTGCAAGCAGGGCTATCAGGGCACTGCGGAAAAGTTTGAGCCATTCTGCGAGGATTGGTTTGAAAACTATGCAAAGCCGAATCTTCGTAATACAACCTATGAACGACTGCTGCAACTGCGGAAACGGGTATACAAGGCAATCGGGCATATGCGTATGGATAAGATCACGGCAAGGTAGATTCAGGCGTTTGTCAATACACTTTCAAGGGACGGAGCAAACGAAAAGACTGGCAAACCGCTTGCGCCCAAGACAATCAAGCATAATCTGAGTCTGATTTCAGAAGTGTTCAGCTATGCTGTGAAAATGGGGGCAGTCAGTGAAAATCCATGCCGCAAGGTTACAATTCCAAAGGCAGAGAGCAAGGAGAAACAGGTCTATACGCCGGAGCAACTCAAAAGAATGCTTTGTCTGTTGGAGCATGAACCGATGAAATATCGTGTATTTGTGCATATTCTTGTATACAGCGGACTTCGGCGCGGCGAAATGCTTGGTCTGGAATGGAAGGACATTGACTTTGAGAACTGCGTTATCACAATACGCAGAACATCCAATTACACAGGAAAACGCGGCAATTATACCGATCAGACAAAGACAAGGAAATCCAGACGGGCGCTGAAACTTCCGCAGCATATTATGGAATTGTTGCAGACATTCCGTGCAGAACAGGACGATCATGCGCTGAAATGCGGTGATCAATGGGTAGAAACAGATCGGCTTTTCACAAAATGGAACGGGGAACCGATGTATAACGGTCAGCCGTATTCATGGCTCAAAGACTTCTGTAAACGAAATGAGCTGCCGTTTTATGGGATTCATGCCTTTCGGCACACATATGCTTCCATTTTAGTCAATCAAGGTGTGGATATTGTAGCGGTATCCTTTTCGCTTGGACATTCTCAGGTTTCAACAACGAGCAATATTTATTGTCATATGCTTGACAATGCAAGGGCGAAAGCAGCAAATGCCATTTCTTCTGTTCTGGATACAGATTCCGGTTTTGACGCACAGATTTCAAAATAACGAACAAACAACGAACAGAATGGAAAACAGGCAAAAAAAGAATCTCGAAAACAATGCAGATACATTGTTTTCGAGATCAGTCTGGTATGGAGCATACGGGATTCGAACCCGTGACCCCCACACTGCCAGTGTGGTGCGCTCCCAGCTGCGCTAATGCCCCGGAATTGGCGGAGATGGTGGGATTCGAACCCACGGGACGTTTTACCGCCCAAACGATTTCGAGTCGTTCTCGTTATGACCACTTCGATACATCTCCGCAGGTTCATGCTGCGCCTTATAAACTCAGCCCTATTATTATAGCATATTCCGCGAAAAAAATCAAGGGGTTTCGGAAATTTTTTTCAGTGCGGCACAGGCGGCAGGAACGGCGCATGTGACTGCATGTATTTTTTTTGCCGTGATGCGTGAAAAATTCGCCCGCGGGTCTTGTATTTTCAGAGAAAATATGCTATACTGATTATAAGTGCCGAAAAGAGGCACCGCCCTGATGCGGGCAGATAAAAAGGGAGGGATTATCCATGAGGTTCACCAGGAAAAGAACCATGCGCGCGGCTGCTGCTTCGGCGGCACTCGTCATTGCTGCTGCCGCCCTGCCGCTCCGAACGGCAGATCCGATCGTCTCCGAGGCGCTTGTCACAGACGCCGCGGGGGACTACGACAATTTTGCGAAGGCGCTCCAGTATTCGCTGCATTTCTATGATGCGAATATGTGCGGTCCCGGTGTCGAGGAAAACAGCCGCTTCAAGTGGCGTGCCAACTGCCACACCTACGATGCTGAGGTTCCGCTCAAAACAATGGAATCGTTTAATGACCAGACGCACGAGGTCGGCACAAACCTCTCCGAAGCGTTCATCAAGGAGAATTATGACATTCTCAACACCGGCACCAAAGAGGGCACGGTCGATGTGTCCGGCGGCTACCACGACGCAGGCGACCATGTGAAGTTCGGTCTGCCGGAGGCATATTCCGGCACGACGGTCTCCTGGGGCTACTACGAATTCCCCGAGGCGTACATCGAGTGCGGGCAGCAGGAGCATGTCGAGACCATCATCCGCTATTTCTGCGATTACTTCATGCGCTGCACCTTCCGCGACCCGAAGACCGGCGAGGTCAAGTGCTTCTGCTATCAGGTCGGCGACGGCGACATCGACCACAAATACTGGCAGCTCCCGCAGAATGACACGATGAACCGTCCGGCGTGGTTTGCGACCCCGGACAACCCGACGACCTGTAATGTCGCGAACACGGCAGCCTGCCTGCTCATCAACTACCTGAACTTCAAGGAAAGCGACCCGGATTATGCGGAGAAGTGCCTCGATTACGGCAAGGCGCTCTATGATTTCGCGAAGAAGAATGACAAGGCAATCGCAGACACCGAGCAGGGTCCCGATTCCTACTACACCTCCAGCAAGTGGGAGGATGACTACTGCTTCGCCGCATGCTGGCTCTATCTGATTACCGGCGACAACAGCTACATGGACGATATGCTTCCCTATTTCGATTTCTATGCACCGCCCGGATACTGCTACTGCTGGAATGATATGTGGAACGGCGTCGGCATTCTGATGGGACGCATTTCCGAGGTCTACAAGTCCGGCAAGACCTATACCGAGGAGGAAAACCCGCTCGGTCAGTCTGATCTCGCGATCGAGTACATGAAGGCTGCCGGCAAGAACCCCTACGAGAAGATCGACTTCTGGGGGCAGTGCGCAAAGGCATATCACGGTTATATGTCTGGCTCGCCCGGAACGATCACGCCGCAGGGCTACTGGTGGCTGCAAACATGGGGCTCCTGCCGCTACAACACCGCAGCGCAGATGATGATCCTCATCTATGACAAGTACACCAAAGGCGTCGATCACAACGAGCGCGAAAAGCTCGAGGACTACGGCTTCACCGAATGGGCAAAGAGTCAGATGGAGTATATCCTCGGCAAGAATGACATCGTTTATCTCGAAACTTCGCCGGATAATTCAGGCAAGGATCCGGAAGGCGACCTGACCTCCGAGGGCTGCGAGCACGGTCCGCGCTGCTTCCTTGTCGGCTATGATGAGAATTCCGCGGCATATCCGCATCACCGTGCAGCCTCCGGTCTTACGAAGTGCGAGGACACGGAGCAGCAGCTCTATGTGCTCTTCGGCGCACTGAGCGGCGGTCCTGATGCAAAGGACAGACACAACGACATCACAAACGACTGGATCTACAACGAGGTCACGATCGACTACAACGCAGCCTGCCCGGGTGCAGCAGCGGGTCTCTATCTCCACTACAAGGATCAGTATCCGCAGGCGATCACCCCGGACTTCCCGCCTGCCGTGGACGGAGGCAGAGGCAGCAAGACCAGCGGCGAAAACGGCGAGATCATCACGGAGACCTATGCAGAGGCGTGTGCGGCTGAGGATAAGGCAACAGACGGCGCAGGCGCGACCAAGGTTTCCCTGCGCGTCAAGTCCAACGCGAGCAAGCCGCCGCAGGATCTCAGTGTCCGCTATTATTTCGACATGTCGGAATTCAACGATAATATTTCTCTGGTGAAAACCTCGATCCTCTACGATCAGGTTGCCACGGAGGCTGCACCCGGCAAGACGATCATCTCCGAACCGAAGGTGTGGGACAAGGATCCGCATATGGGCTATGTCGAGCTGACATGGTCTGACTACAACTTCGTAAACTGCGGCAAAAAGGTGCAGTTTACCCTCGGCTTCTACTACGGCGCGAAATGGGATCCGACCAATGACCCGAGCTATCAGATGCTGAAGATCGGCGAAGACAGCATTCTGTCTGAGCTGAATCCGCCCGAGGTGCGCAATGACTACATCTGCATCTATGACGGCGGCGTGCTGATCGGCGGCACCGAGCCGGACGGCACAAAGCCGGATACCGGCACGACGACTACGACCGAGAGCACCTCTGCGGACCCTGTTTCGGCAAGAAAGGGCGACGCGGACTGCAACGGCGAAGTTGAGCTCAGAGACGCGATCCTGCTTGCAAAGGCAACTGCGGGTCTCGAGCAGCTCAGCGTGCAGGGCAAGAAGAACAGCGACTGCAATGACGACGGCGCAGTCAAGCCTGATGATCTGCAAATTCTCCTCAAATATCTCGCAGGCGCCATCGACACACTCTGATCACACACAGGAACTGCCTGCTGACACAGTTCAGCAGGCAGTCTCAATCATGAAAGGAGCAGAATATGGAAATCATCGAAACACTGCGGAAGGAAGCCAAGTCCATCGGGCTGTTTCTCCCGCTGGCAGAGACCCCTGCGCAGATCGCCGCACTCGACCAGACCGCTTCGCTGCACGGCAGAACGGTCGAAAACCGCGCTGTGCTGCTGATGCAGCCCTGCTATGACGCCGATGAAACCGGCGCCCCGACTGCGGAGACCGTTGCACGGTACTGCAAAGCCGTGCAGCAGCGTGCTTACGGCATGCTCTGGTCGGAGCCGATCGCCGTGACGCCGGAAGCCCGTGCGGACGCGCATCAGCTGATGATCACCCCGGAGAACAAGGATGCTTTTGCAGCGCTGCTGCGTGCAGTCGAGCAGGCATCGACCGAAGCGCACGGTCTTGCGCCGGTGCAGGTCGCGCTGCTGGGGCATGCGGGCGCAGAAGCGCTCACCCCGGTGACGGTCGAGCAGCACAGCTTTCTCCCGGAGGGCACGGCACAGCTCACAGATGACGATCTGACGCGGCTTGTGGTCTCCTGCGGTGAGGCGGCAGCGCTCTGCGAGCAGGCGGGCTTCTCCGGCGCAGCACTCGATGCGGAAGCGGGCACGCTCTTCGGCAGCAGCCTTTCCGCCTATGACCGCGAGGGACGCTTCGGCGGCGATTTCGATGACCGCACACGCTTCCTTCGCGATTGCTGCACGGCGATGCATATGGCGCTCGATCAGGCATTCATGACGGTCCGCCTGAGCCTTTCGGACGGTATTCCGCAGCCGGACGGCTGGGGCATGGGCTTTGAGGATCCGACCGCACCTGATCTCGACGAGCCTGTGCTGCTGCTGGAGATCCTGCGTCAGCTTTACGGCGTCGAGCTCGTGAACTGCACCGTCGGCAGAAAGGATATGAACTGGGCAGGCGCAGAGGATGCCGAGCGCGAGCTCATCCGCATCAGCCGTCTCTGCACGTGTATTGCGATGGCAGACAGCGACTTGCAGCAGAATGTGCAGCTCATCGTTCCCGAGACCCCGGAGCAGAGCGTTCCGTTTACGAATCTTGCAGCGGGCATGGTCGGCGGGGAATTTGCATCCTATGCAGGCTACGCGGGATAATCCGCGCATCAATCACAGATAAGGAGGTGCATGCATTTGGCACTCGACGGCGCATTTCTGCACTGCATCAAGGACGAGCTCTGCGGGCTGATCGGCAGCCGCATTGACAAGATCCACCAGCCCGCCCGCGATATGATCATTCTGTCTTTCCGCACGGCAGGCGGGGCAAAGCGCGTGCTCTGTTCGGTCTCCGCGGACGCTGCCCGCGTTCACATCACCGAGACGAACCCGGAGAATCCTGCGCAGCCGCCGATGTTCTGCATGCTCCTGCGCAAGCATCTGAGCGGCGGCAAGCTGGAAGCAGTTGAGCAGGACGGTCTTGAGCGTATCCTCATGCTCCGCGTGCGCTGCAACAACGAGCTCGGCGATTCCGTCCAGCTGACGCTGGTCTGCGAGATCATGGGGCGCTTCTCCAATGTAATCCTTGTGAACGAGCACGGGCGCGTGATCGACAGCCTGCGCCGCGTGGATGAGGATATTTCGCGTGTGCGTCTGGTGCTTCCTGCAACGGAATACAGCCTGCCGCCGCGTGAGCCGCGCCTCAATTTCCTGACGGACAGCGACGATGCAATGCGCGAAGCGTTTGCGGCTGCGCCGCAGCAGCCGCTCTCCAAGGCGCTGATCAAGCTCTTCGAGGGTGTGTCGCCGGTCGTCTCACGGGAATGGGAATTCTTCGCAGGACGCGGCGAGCCGCTCAGCTTTCCGCTCACCGATGCGCAGACCGACCGTCTGCTGTTCGCGATCCACAGTGCCCGCGATGCCGTTCTGAACGGCACGGGCAGATGCTACACCACCCTTCGCACGAAGGAAGGCATGCTCAAGGATTTCTCCTACCGGCATATCGCACAGTACGGCGCACTGATGGTCACGGCGGAATACCCGACCGCGAGTGCGCTGCTCGATGCCTTCTATGCACAGCGCGACCGCGATACACGGCTGCGGCAGCGTGCGAATGACCTGTTCCGCTTCCTTGCGAATGCGTCTGAGCGCATTGCCAAGCGTGTTGCGAACCAGCGTGAGGAGCTCCTTGCCTGCGACAGCATGGAGGAGGACAGACGGCGCGGCGATCTCATTTCTGCGAACCTTTACCGGCTCCGGCGCGGTGACCGTGCGGCGGAGGTTGAGGATTTTTATGAGCCGAACGCTCCGACGGTCACTGTGGCGCTGGATGTGCGCCTGACTCCCGCACAGAACGCGCAGGCTTACTATAAAAAATACCGCAAGGCATGTGTCGCGAAGAAGAAGCTCACGGAGCTGATTGCGGCAGGTGAGGCAGAGCAGACCTATATTGACAGCGTGTTCGATGCGCTGACCCGTGCGGAATGTGAATCCGATTTGGCGCAGCTCCGTCTGGAGCTCACGGAGCAGGGCTATCTGCGTGAGAGCCGCAAGGCCGGCAAACCGCCGAAGCCGCTTCAGCCGATGCACTTTGTCTCATCCGACGGCTATGACATTTATGTCGGGCGGCACAACAAGCAGAACGATCAGCTCACGCTCCGCACTGCGGAGAAGCTCGACATCTGGCTGCACACACAGGCTGTTCACGGCGCACATGTCATCCTCTGCACGAACGGCAGCACTCCGCCCGACCGCACGGTCGAGGAGGCGGCGATGCTTGCAGCGTATTACAGCAAAGGGCGGGATTCCGCGCAGGTGCGTGTGGATTACTGCCTTGCGAAATATGTGAAGAAGCCGGCGGGTGCGCGCCCGGGCATGGTGATCTACACAAATTATCAGACGGCATTTGTCACGCCGGATGCGGCGCTTGCCGAGAAGCTGAGAGCGGAGTGAATCGAGAGGAATGCCCCCGGTACTGCGGTATCGGGGGCGTTGATTTTATCCCGCAATGCAGTGCAGCAGCGCATCGACTTCCTCTGCGGTATTGAACACAGACGGCGCAAAGCGGACAGTGCCCGCTTCGATTGTGCCGAGCTTTCTGTGTGCAAGCGGGGCACAGTGCAGACCCGCACGCAGGCAGAATCCTGCCTTGCCGAGCCGTGCACCGGTCTCATTCGGCGTTTCGCGGGAGAGCGCAAAGGATACGAGCGGTGCGTATTGTGCGCCGGGCACGCGGTAAACCGTGCAGTCGGGAATGCGCCGCAGCCCCGCGAGAAAACGGCTGCACAGCGCGTTTTCCCAGGCGTGGATATGCGAAAGCTGCTGCCGCATGACCCATTGCATTCCCGCATCGAGCGCCGCGATTCCCGGGACATTGACCGTGCCCGCTTCGAGCGCATCGGGGAGAAAATCGGGCATCTCCGTCAGCACAGAGAGCGACCCTGTGCCGCCCTGCATGAGCGGCTGCGGGATGACCGTGCCGTCCGAGATCAGGAGCCCTGTGCCCATCGTGCCGTAGAGCCCCTTATGCCCCGCCGTGCAGAGCAGACGGATGCCGTCGCGCATGGAGACAGGAAGCACGCCGCATGCCTGTGCGCCGTCCGCGATAAAGAGAATGCCCTTCTCGCGGCAGAGCGCAGCAATGCGCCGGAAGGGGAGGATCTGCCCGGTGACATTGCTGACAAGCGTACAGATCACGGCACGGGTGTTTCTGCGGATGCTGCGGCGGAAATTCAGGAGCGTTGTCTCTTCGTCCGGGGCAGTCTCCGCGACCGTGTAGGTGATGACACCGCGCTTTGCGAGCGCCGCAACGGGACGCGCTACGGAGTTGTGCTCAAGATCGCTGATGACCACATGGTCGCCGGGCTGACAGATGCCCTGAATCGCAAGATTGAGTGCGTGGGTGCAGTTCTGCGTGAAGACGACATTTTCAGGCTCCGCATCAAAGAACGCGGCTGCTGTCTCCCGTGCGTGATAGACCGTCTCACCGGCACGCTGTGCCAGCGGATGCCCGCCGCGCCCGGGATTGCCGCCTGCATCGGCTGCCGCATCGCCGAGCGCCCGGAGGACGGCACCCGGCTTGCGCCAGCTTGTTGCGGCATTGTCGAAATATACGGGAGGATTCCGCTGCATGCGCCATCCTCCTCTCAGAGCCGGAAGGGGATCCGGTTTGCCGCCAGCAGCGGGAGCACTGCCGAGGGCGGGGCATCGACGGAGAGGCGGAACGCACAGCCGGAGGGTGTGGTTGTTTTGGCTACATGGAACCGGTAGGGCTTGGCGGCAAGCACGCGCTTTGCCTTCTCCGCCTGAGTCTCGGAGGTGAGAAGCACATTCGTTTCCATTGGTACGCCTCCTTTCTGATGCACAGGCTGTATCCTGCGCATCTGCCTTATTCTATGCGCGTTCGACAGGTTGTGACACATGCAAAGAAAATCCCCGATACTGCTGTACCGGGGACTGTAACTTATGCTTCAATGACCGCAGGCGGCTCATACCGCGGGAAGGTGAGGACTGCTTTGAAAAGATCGCCGTCCGTGTGCAGCGTGAGCGTGCCGCCCTGCAAGGCGGTGAGGTCGCGTGCGATTGAAAGCCCGAGCCCGCTGCCCTCCGTGTGCCGCGAGGAATCGCCGCGCACGAAGCGCTCCATCAGCTCATCGGGCGAGACATTGAGCGGCGCCGCCGAGACATTCTTCATCGTGATCGTCACCGTCTGGCTGTCTGCTGCCGCGCTGAGATAGACCCGCGTGCCCTTCATCGCATATTTGCATGCGTTGTTCAGCAGATTGTCAAAGACGCGCATGATCTGCCGCCCGTCCGCGAGAATATAGACCGCAGGATCGGGCAGACTGAGCACCAGCTCAAGGTCACACTGTCTGAGACGCTCCTCATATTCGCCGCCGAACTGCCCGAGCAGGACCTGCACATTCGTTGTCTGCATCTCCACGGTGATATTGCCAGTCGATGCTTTTGAGGCATCCACAAGGTCGGTTGTGAGCTTTTTGAGCCGCGCAGCCTGCCGCCGCAGCACATCAAGATATTCGCGTGCCTCCTCGCTTTCGATGGGCTCGCGGCTCAGCAGATCGACATAATTGACGATGGATGTGAGCGGCGTTTTCAGGTCATGCGAGACATTCGTGATGAGCTCTGTGCGGAGATGCTCCGCCTTCATCTGCTGTGCGACCATCTCGCCGACGCTGACCGTCAGCGTGTTCAGCTCGCTGTCGAAGGTGAGAAAATCGCCTGCAAGCGGGATCATATACTGCTCGGGCTCAAATCTGCCGAGCGAGATCTGCTTCATGTGCTGGTGCAGCGTGAAGTAGGAGTAGATGCTGTAAAGGATCAGAATGAGCGCCAGCAGATCAAGACCGATCGCAGGCAGAAGAATCAGACCGTTGCCCGCAGAGGCGATTGCAGCCGCGATGCCGTTCAGGAGACAGAGCCCCGTGAAGCCCGCTCCGATCAGAATGCAGGTGCCGGTCTTGTGGCGCATGAGCCCGAAGCCTGCGCGGAAGAGCCGCACGAGCCCGAAGCTCGACCAGAATGTACCCGCTTTTGCGCGGACCGCCGTGGTATAGAGCCAGAGCACGCCGGTCAGCGCGATGCAGAGGGTCATGCCCGCCGCGAAAATGAGCTGGATGCGCCAGGAGCTTGTTGTGTTCCAGAGCGTTGTGAAGACGCCGATGCCCGCTGCGATTGCCGCTGCCGGGAGCGCCCAGAAGATGCCGTAGGGGAGATTGTGGACACGCGGCACCACGATCGCGTCAGAGCCCTCGACATGTCCCGCCGCGCTGCACATTGCGATTGCGGAAATGACGGTTGCCATGCCGAAGAAGAAGAGCGCCGCCGAGATGATCTCCGCTTTGCCGCGCAGGAGAGAGAAAATGGCGTAGTTGCTGCGGATCGAATCATTGACAGGGAGCGCCGCAGGCAGCCAGACCGTCACATTCACGTTCTCCGTCACGAGCTTGTTTGCCGTGACGGTCACATCGAGTCCCTTCGCAAGCTGTTGTTCGAGCTGCGCATCCTGCGCGTAAATATTGATGCCGCGCGCCTTCATGTGATAATATTCCGCAAGATCGACCTGCCGGTATTCCATATCCTGATAGCTGTTGACCAGCACCACGATCGGATGATCTGCGGAGACCGCTGCCTGTCCTTCGATGGCCGCACTCGATTCGATATGCTCCATTTCGGAAAGCGGCGGCTCTGTCACAGCATGGAATTCTTCTTCATCCGAGCCGGTACTGATTTCGTGCGAGTCCATATATTTGCCGGAATCGGCAGCGTTGAGGATCTCCCATGTTGTGCCCGGCCCGAAGGTCTCTTCGTATTCAAACTGTCTTGCGGCTTCTTCGGAGTCAAACAGCTCCGCGTGCATATAGGGGTTCGAGGCAATCACGGCGTCCACGCCGTTTTCATAGGCATACTGCACGCTGTCATCGGAGAAATACCACACACGGAAATCGCCGGGTGAATCGAGCAGCGAGGGCATATCTGCCTGCTGGAGCGTGTCAAAATCGTCGAAATGATGCTGCACCGAATAGTCGCGGTCGGAGATGGTATAACTCATGGGGATTGTCTGTTTTCCGAGCACCTCCGTGTTTTCGCCGAGGCTGCTGTCATTTGAGAGAATCACAGAACCATTGCTGTCGGTCGCGAAAAAGCGGAGATTCGTGCGTGTCGGATCAAAGCGCGAGAGGTAATAGGATTCCGGGTCGCGGTCATAGCTCAGAGAATCGGCAGGCACGGGGTATCCGGCATCCTGTGCGTTTGTGACATGTTTGCCGACATAGCTGTAAAGGTCGGAATAGGCATCATTCGAGATGCGCTGCACAAACGCGGCATCGACCTCTGCGGGATCGGACGCAAAGCCGTTCACTGCTTCGAGGATCACCGCGAGCAGAGAGAGACCTGTGCCCCAGAGGAAAACTGTCGTCAGCACAACCGTCGCCGCCTTCGCAGGATAGGTCGCGCCCCATGTGTTCTTCTTCACTGCGGTTCACCTTCTTTCATGAAATGTACGCATTTACGGTTTTTCGAGCTTGTAGCCCTGCCCCCAGACCACCTTGATCTGTCTGGGCTCCTGCGGGTTGATTTCCAGCTTCTCGCGCAGATGCCGGATATGTACCGCGACGGTGTTCTCCGAGCCGATGGGATTTGCGTGCCAGACGGCTTCGTAGATCTCACGCGGGGAGAAGACCGTGCCGACATTGTGCATCAGCAGCGAAAGAATGTCATACTCGATCGGCGTCAGGCTGACGGGCTCGCCGTCGAGCCGCGCAGATTTTGCTTTCAGGTCAAGCGCAATGCTGCCGACCGTCAGCAGATTGGGGTTCTCCGCTTCGACCGCCGCTGCCCCGAGCCGCAGATAGCGCCGGAGCTGCGAGCGCACACGCGCCACGACCTCCGCGGGCGAAAAGGGCTTCGTGATATAGTCATCGGCGCCGACATTGAGCCCCAGGATCTTGTCGGAATCCTCAGATTTCGCTGTCAGAAGAATGACCGGCACATTGCTGAATTTGCGGATCTCGGTCATCGCCTCGATGCCGTCCATCTCAGGCATCATGATATCCATGAGAATGAGCTGGATGTTCTGTGTTTTCACGGCTTCGAGTGCCTCTTTGCCGGAATATGCCTTGACAGTCTGCCAGCCCTCCGCAGAAAGATAAATATGCAGCGCGGAGACAATATCGCGCTCGTCATCACAAATCAGTATCGTTTCCATATGTCGCTCTCCTTGTTACATCTTGCTGTATCTATTATACCTTTTTTCCGCACAGGATGCAAGGGGTAATTCATGAAGACTTCATTAAGAAAGATGAATTTTTCGTAAGAAACAGCAGCGCCGTATCCTGAAAATACGGCGCTGCGCATGTTATTCCAGATTCAGTATAAATTCCGAATAGTTGATATAGCCGTAGCCTGTCATCGTTCGTTTCAGCGATTCCGGCAGCGGATCGTTCTCTGCGCCGGTGCAGTATTGCGCCAGCTCCTTTGAGACGGTGATGCAGTAAATGAAGGTATCGCCGGTCTGATAGCCTGCGGCAGATTCGCCGGCGGTGTATTCTGTGCCGTTGCTCCGTATCTCTGTGTGCAGCAGCCGCACTTCTTCGCCGATGCCGTTTGCCTCCCGCCAGCAGCTGAAGACTGCCTGCGGTGTCAGCGGCAGATATTCAGTCCTGCTGAGGAGCTGCCCGTCCGCTGTATAATAGATGGTGACCTCCCCGGATTCGACTGCGATCTCTGCCGCTGAGGAGTTCTCCGCCGGCGGCTTTGCTCTGCCTGCCGCATGCCAAAGCCCAGCTCCCGCCGCAATCAGGCACACGCATGCAGCGGCGGATGCCCAGCGCAGCAGGACTGCACTCCGGCGCTTTGCAGGCGGGTGCGCCGCGCTGCAAATGAGTTCCCCGTCCAGCTCGCCGAGCAGTGTATAGAATTTCTCTTTTGTCATAGCACATACCCCCGTTTCGTAAGATCATCCCGCAGCCTTTTGCGCAGACGGTTCAGCGCAACGGTGACTGCATTCTCGGATTTGCCGAGCTGCTTCGCGATTTCGCCAATGCTGTCAGAATACCAGTACCGGCGCAGGAAGATCCAGCGCTTTTCCTGCGGCAATTCCCGGAGAAAGCGCTCCAGCTCCCGCAGCAGCTCGCGTTCGGCGACACTGTCCTCGACATTTTCTTTGCCGGAGACAATCTCTGCGAGCTCATCGAGGATCAGCGCGGTCTCATGCCCGCCGCGCTTCTGCGCATGCCGGAGATTGTAGCGGTTGAACGCAAGATTCCGCACGAGCTTGCCGAGAAATGTCGCGAGCACCCGCGGTCTGTGCGGCGGGATGGCATTCCATGCGCTGAAATAGGTGTCGTTGACGCATTCCTCTGCATCTGCGGCACACCCGAGAATATGCTCCGCGATGCTGCTGCAATAGCTGCCGTATTTTGCGGCGGTCTCCGTGATCGCTTTTTCGTCGCGTGACCAGAACAGTGCGACAATATCGGAATCCTCCACAGGGCGTCACCTACTTTTTCTGCCCTTCACCCATATACACAGCAAATGCGGCGGAATCTTACAAAAAAAGCAGCGCCGTACCCTGACAATACGGCGCTGCTGTGATTCTGATTATGCGTTTTCGGAATCATCCGAAACGAGCTGCTTTCTGGCTTCGAGCTCAGCCAGTGCATCCTTGCGGGAAAGGGAGATCTTGCCCTTGACATCGTCGATCTCCATGACCTTGACAACGATCTCATCACCGAGCGAGACAACATCCTCGGTCTTCTCCACTCTGCCCTTGTCGAGCTTGGAGATGTGCACCAGACCCTCCTTGCCGGGCACGATCTCAACGAACGCGCCGAACGGCTGGATGCCTGTGACCTTGCCCTTGTAGATCGCACCGATCTCAGGACCGTTTGCGATGGTGTCGATGATCTGGATTGCCTTTCTTGCATTGCCGAGATTGACGCCGGAGACGAACACGCTGCCGTCCTCGTTGATGTCGATCTTGACATCGCACTCAGCGGAGATCTTCTGGATGACCTTGCCGCCCGAGCCGATGACCTCACGGATCTTATCGACCGGAACGCGGGTCTGGAGCATCTTCGGAGCGAACTCGCTGACCTCATCACGCGGTGCGGGGATCGCCTTCAGCATGATCTCATCGAGGATATAGAGACGCGCCTTGCGGGTCTTCTCGAATGCTTCCTTGATGATTGCCGGCGTCAGACCGTCCACCTTGATATCGACCTGGATTGCGGTGATGCCCTTGTGCGTGCCGCCGACCTTGAAGTCCATGTCGCCGAAGAAGTCCTCGAGACCCTGGATATCGACCATGGTCATGAACTCATCGGAATCCGGCTTCGTGATCAGACCGCAGGAGATACCTGCGACCGGCGCCTTGATCGGCACACCTGCATCCATCAGTGCGAGCGTGGAGCCGCAGATGGAGCCCTGAGAGGTGGAGCCGTTGGAGGAGAGCACCTCAGAAACGAGACGCAGTGCATACGGGAATTCCTCAACAGAGGGGAGCACAGGGACGAGTGCCTTCTCTGCGAGTGCGCCGTGACCGATCTCGCGGCGGCCCGGACCTCTCGACGGCTTGGTCTCGCCGACGGAGTAGGACGGGAAGTTGTACTGGTGCATATAGCGCTTGGTTTCCTCGTTCTCATCGAGGCCGTCGATGCGCTGTGCATCAGAGATCGGACCGAGCGTTGCGATGGTGAGCACCTGTGTCTGACCGCGGGTGAACAGGCCGGAGCCGTGGACACGCGGCAGAACGCCTGCCTCAGCAGCCAGCGGACGGATCTCGTCGATCTTTCTGCCGTCCACGCGCTTGCCCTGATAGAGCCACTCGCGGACGATGGTCTTCTGGAGTTTGTAGATGCACTCGTCAATCATGCCGATGCGCTCTTCGTTCTCCGGGTCAAACTTCTCGTGAATTGCGTTCTTGATGGGGGAGA
>JAEEXH010000010.1 GCA_016291435.1 Oscillospiraceae bacterium | reverse complement strand
CACGCGATTTTTATGCAAATCGCAGAGACTTGACAACTTGACAATTTGACAACCCTTATGAAAATGTCAAAGCCTGTCAAATGCAGAATTTTTGTGCAAGATGCCGATAGAACACAGGCAGGAAGCACGGTGCATCCAAAAGGCGCGAATAGCGCCGTCAATGGTTCTTCATTGGGCGTCTTCGGTCGGGCGACCGGAGGGAAACGCCAGCCCGGGCTCCGGGCGCTCCGGGCCGGGTTGCGTTTTGGGGGAATATGTGGTATAATAGAGAAGCAACACCGCGCAAAGGAGATGAGCACATGCGAAACCGAATCCCCGCTGGTCTGGCAGCTGCCGCAGGCGCACTTGCCGCATGGGGCATCTATGAGAACACCGCCTTGCTCCGCGTGCAGGAATACCGCGTGCCGATCGACGGATTTCCGCGCAGCATCGTGCTTTCCGATCTTCACAAGCGGCGCTTTGGCAAGGATCAGTGCCGCCTTCTGCGTCTGATCGGGGAACAGCAGCCTGCCTGTATCTTCATCACCGGCGACCTCATCTCCCGCACCGTCCGTGACCTCACGGAAACAGAAAAGCTCCTCAGCGCCCTGCGCAGGCTCGCACCTGTCCTCGCAGTGCCCGGCAATCACGAGGCGGATCTCCCGCCCGCGCTCTATGCCGACTATCGCCGCATGATGCAGGATACGGGCATCACCTATCTTGAAAACCGCACGGTTATGCTCGGCAAGCTGCATATCGCAGGGCTCTCGCTCCCCCGCGCATATTACCGCGGCGGCGGCAGATTCGGCTTCACGGGCAGGCTCCCATTCACCGCAGATACGCTCAACGGACGCCTCGGCACATGCGAAGAAAACACGGTTCTGCTGGCGCACAATCCGCTCTGGTTCAGAAGCTATGCGGAATGGGGCGCGGCGCTCACGCTCTCGGGGCATGTCCACGGCGGGGCTGTGCGGCTGCCGTTGATCGGTGGGCTGCTCTCTCCCGAACGCACGTTCTTCCCGCCCTATGACAAGGGCTATTACACCGACGGCAGGCATGATATGATCGTCAGCGGCGGGCTCGGGAAGCTGCGGCTTTTCAATCCGCCGGAAGTGCTTTTATTGCATCAATAGAAACGGAACGCACATGAAACGAATCTTTCCCCTCGCTGCCGCCTGCCTGATGCTCACCGGCTGCGGCGCACAGCATGCGAACGAAAAACACAGCCGCGATGTCTTCGCGATGGATACCTACATGCTCCTCACCGCTTACGGCAATGACAGCGTGAATGAACCGCTCATCCGTGCAGAGGAGAAGATCACTGCGCTCGAACACATGCTCTCTGTCACCGACGCAGGCAGCGAGATCTATGCCGCAAACCACGCGGGCGGCGCGCCGGTCACGGTCTCCGGGGACACCGCGGCAATTCTCCGCACGGCAGCAGACGTCTCCGCGGAAAGCGGCGGCGCACTGCAAATCTCCGTCTATCCCGTCGTGCAGGCCTGGGGTTTCACCACGGGCAGTTACCGTGTCCCCGGTGAGGCAGAGATCGCAGAGCTGCTGCAAAATGTCGATGATACGCGCATTTTGATTGAAGGCAACACGCTCACTGTCCCCGAAGGCATGCAGATTGACCTCGGCGCACTCGCAAAGGGCTACACCGGCGATGCGGTCACGGCGCTGCTGCGGGAGGCGGGCATCACCTCGGCAATCGTCAATCTCGGCGGCAATGTGCAGACAATCGGCACAAAGCCCGACGGCAGCAAGTGGGCAGTCGGCATTGAAAATCCCTTCGGCGGGGATCAGCTGCTCGGGACGGTGCATGTCGGGAACAAGGCTGTCATCACCTCGGGCGACTATGAGCGCTGCTTCACCGCAGAGGACGGCACGCGGTACTGGCATATCATTGACCCGGCAGACGGCGCCCCCGCAGACAACGGGCTCCGCTCCGTCACGGTCATCGGGGAGAGCGGGCTCCGCTGCGACGCCCTCTCGACCGCACTCTTTGTCGAGGGCACTGAGAAAGCCATCGCGCACTGGCGCGCCTGCGATGATTTTGAGATGATTCTCGTCACCGATGACAGGCTCTTTGTCACAGAGGGCATTGTGAACGATTTTGATGCCGGCTCCGTGCTCCCCTGGGAGGAGATCACCCGATGAAAATCAAGCGCATTTACGGCATCACGGCGGCGGTCTTCGTGATCGCGGCGGTGCTGGCATTTCTCCTCATGCGTCCCTCTGACGGCACACTGGTTGAGATCGTGCAGGACGGCACCGTGCTCCGCGTGATCGACCTCTCGGATGCACCCGATGAGGATATCCGCATCCCCTCGAAAGACGGCGGCTCCTATAATATTGTCTCCGTAAAGGACGGGACAATCTCTGTCTCGGAGGCGGGCTGCCCCGATCACACCTGCGTGCATATGGGCACGCTGAAATCGGAGACCATGCCGATCGTCTGCCTGCCGAACAAGCTGATCGTGCGGTTTGCAGAGTGAGGGGACAGTATGAATACAAAGAAAACGGTAACGCTCGGGCTGCTGACAGGTCTGGCGCTCATTCTGTTCACTGTCGAAATGCAGATTCCGAATCCCCTGCCGATTCCCGGCATGAAGCTAGGGCTTGCCAATATCATCACTGTGTACTGCGTCTTCCGCTTCACTCCCGCAGAGACCGCGCTGGTCGTTTCGGCAAGGCTGCTGCTCGGGGCAATGTTCTCGGGCAATTTCTCCGCGCTCATATACAGCGCATGCGGCGCCTTCTGCTGCCTGCTCGGGATGCTCGCCCTGCGAAAGCACCTGCCCGCAAAGCAGATCTGGATTTGCAGCGTCATCGGCGCCATGCTTCACAATCTCGGACAGATCATCGCTGCGATTGCCGTGATGCGGTCGTCTGCGGTGCTGAGCTACCTGCCGGTTCTGCTGGTTTCGGGCGCACTCGCCGGGCTCTTTACGGGTCTCACGGCACAGCTCGTCATCGGCAGATTCCCGCCTGCAAAAAAGGAGTGACACGATATGGACGCAAACGAACTCGGGTTCCTGATCGAAGAAGCCCTGCTCACGCTCGCACTGATCGGCGTGCCGGTCGGCGTGCTGCTGTTTTTCCTCATCTCGCTGGTGCGGTATCTCAGACGCGACAAATCCGACGAAGTGCAGACAAAGAAGAGAAAGCGCATGCTGATAATATCCGTCGTGATCTTCGGCATTTTCCTTGCGGTCTGCTGTGCACTGTTCATCCTGCTGATGATCGGGCTTGCACACATGTAACCGGGAGGGAATGCACATGAAAGACAAGACCTTCCGCCGCCTGCTGCTTCTGGTGACGGCGCTCGGGCTGCTGAGCGTCATCGCACTGACGGCATATACATGGTATCTGCACGGGGAATGCTCTGTGCTCTCCTACATCGCAAACGGAGGCTGACAGCATGAAACTGACAAAACAGCTTGCCGCACTCGGCGCAGTCGTGCTCGGCTTTGCGGCATTTGACGCATGTATCTACACGGTCATCACGCGGCGCTATATCGACCGCAGCAGCAGCGAGATGCACGCAAAATCGGTCGCGGTGTCTGAGTATCTCCCCTTTGACGAAAGCTCCGGCATCTGCCGCTCAGAGACCGCAGAGAAGCTCACGGGCGATCTCCCGGTGGTGGACGGTGCGGCGGCGCTTTTTCCTGTGTATTCGGCATTTGTCCACGCGCTCTACCCCGAGGACGCGGTCTCCTATGAAAACGGCGACTTCACCCCGGAGAGCAAAATGCAGTTTCACAACACCCGCGGCGCTTACACGGCAGTCGCGGACGGCACGGCAGATGTGGTCTTCTGCGCAAAGCCCTCCGAAGCCCAGATGCAGTATGCAAAGGAGAAGGGCAAAGAGCTTCAGCTCGTGCCGATCGGCTGTGAAGCATTTGTATTCATTGTGAACAAAGACAACCCCGTGGAGAGCCTCACAGTGGAACAGGTGCAGGATATTTACGCGGGAAAATATCAGCGCTGGTCGGAGCTCGGCGGCACAAACGCCCGCATTGACGCAGTACAGCGCAACGAAGGCAGCGGCAGCCAGACTGCCATGCTCAGCTTCATGGGCGGCAGGGAGATGCACCGCAATCCCTTTGCGGTGACAGGCAGCGCCATCGGCTATTCCTTCCGCTATTATGTCGAGGGGCTCACAGGCGATCAGAGCGGCATCAAGCTGCTCTCGCTGAACGGCGTCTCTCCGACGGCGGAGCACATCGCAGACGGGAGCTATCCCGCGTCCAGCAATTTCTACGCGGTCTATGACAAGGCGAATCCGAACCCGAATATTCCGCTGCTGATCGACTTTATTCTCTCGGAGGAAGGGCAGCGCATTGTCTCAGAAAGCGGGTATGTTTCGCTTCGCTGAAATTCGCAATTATAATCGGAGGTATTTATATGACAGATCAAACCGTAACGCTTGCACACGGCGCAGGCGGCAAACAGACCAACGAGCTCATCGAGCAGGTTTTCCACGCACATTTCGCAAACCCGCAGTTCACCGGCGATGACGCTGCCGTGCTCGCGCTCCCGGAAGGCAGAGTTGCCATGAGCACCGACGGATTCATTGTCTCCCCGTGGGAATTCCCGGGCGGCAACATCGGAAAGCTGAGCATCTGCGGCACCGTGAATGACCTTGCCTGCATGGGCGCTGTTCCGCTCTATCTCACCTGTGCATTCGTGATCGAGGAGGGCTTCCCGCTCGCAAATCTCGAGAAGATCGCAGCCGCGATGGAGAAGACCGCAGCCGAGGCAGGCGTGCGCATTGTCGCAGGCGATACAAAGGTCGCCGGAAAGGGACAGTGCGACGGCGTGTTCATCACGACAACGGGCATCGGCGTCATTCCCGAGGGCGTCACCACATCGGGCACGCTTGCACAGCCCGGCGATGCGGTCATCGTCAGCGGCGACATCGGGCGCCACGGATGTACCATCCTGCTGGCACGCAATGATTTCGGCATCGACGCCGATGTGACAAGCGACTGTGCGCCCCTCTGCGGCATGGTCGGGGAAATGCTCGCTGCTACGAAGAATATCCATGTCATTCGCGACGCAACCCGCGGCGGTGTCGGCACCGTGCTCTATGAGATCACAGGTCAGGCAAATGTCGGCGTGAAACTGAATGCGTCCGCGATTCCTGTGGACAGCCGCGTGAAGGGCACCTGCGGCATGCTGGGTCTGGAGCCGCTGTATCTTGCCTGTGAGGGCAGACTGGTGATCATTGCGCCGCAGAGCGAGGTTCCCGCCCTGCTCGAAGCGCTGCACGGAAACAAATACGGCGAGGGCGCTGCTGTCATCGGAGAGATCACCGCAGAGAATCCCGGGCGCGTTGTGCTGGAGACGGAGATCGGCACACAGACTTTGCTCCCCCAGCCCAAGGGTGAGCTCCTGCCGCGCATCTGCTAAGCGCGGGGAGCCCCCGCCGGCGTTGTGCCTCCGGGAGGCTGGAAAGAGAATGTGCAGCAGCTCAATATGACGCTGCTGTTCGCAGCTTTTGAACGCACCGGCGCTGCTGAATATATCCTGCACTATTTTCAAAGCATTTACTGCAATAGCTGCGAGCAGCAGCGTTGCCGGTGCGCAGGCTGGCGCGGAATGGTCAGACGACTTGAGAAAAACGCCGGCGCGGGCTCCGCGCGCGGGGGCTCCCCGCCATTCTATATAAAGATCATTCGTCAGGTAGAAAATATCATATGTCATTGAAAAGCGGATCAAAAAGCAGTATCATAGACTTGGAAACCGGATACGGAACTGCTCCGCTCTGACACTCTGCCCCCAAGGGGTGCAGACGGAGCGTTCCACCCTTTTTTTACGGAACGCACCGCAGCACGCGGTACATATAGAAACAGCAAACCCACACACATGATTTTGAGGAGGAATTGGAAATGAAACACACCCTGTTGCAAAAGCTCAGCGGCATCACAGCGGCAGCGATCGTGCTCTCCGGCACAGCAGCCACGCTCCCGGCAGGCATCGTGCCGGTCTTCACCGCAACGGCGGCAGTCAGCGCCGCGGCAAGCCCCATCACCACTTCCGCAGAGCATGACTTCACCGCAAACGGCACTTCAAGCAGCTATTTCGACATCACCGGCAATCTTTCGACCGGAAAGGGCAGCGTCACCTATAACGGCAAGACCCTGACCCAGTGCCTCAAGATGGAGAGCACCACTTCGATCGCATTCACGACCGGCAGTGCATGCACGCTCACGCTCGTCATCAAGGACGGCACCACCGTCTATGTGGACAGCACCGCGCACAACATCCCCGCAGACAGCGTGCTCACCGTTTCGATCGGCGCGGGCGCACATACGATCAAGAAGGGCAGCGGCAGCTCCAATCTGTTCTATCTCGCAGTTTCCGGCGGCAACGGCTCCGAGCCCGTTGTCACCACCACGCAGGATACCGGCTCTGAGCCCTCTTCCACGACCGCACAGCAGGGCACGGGTCAGATGACACAGGGCGACTTCAAGCTCGTCAGCTCCGGCGGCTGGAATGAGATGCTCTATGCGACCGTCTCCGGCGTCAGCGATGCACAGGTCACCGGCGTTTCTTACAGCGGCGCGGCTTCCGGCTCGCTCTCCGGCGATGATCTCACCTATCTGGTGCGCGATGTCAGCGGCGGCGTCCGTGTGGATATCCCCGGCGTCCCGGCAGGCACCTATTCCCTCACGCTCACAACGACCAAGGGCAATGCGACAATCTCCGGCATCCAGGTCTCCGCACAGGACCGCTCCGGCTATGCGCATTACAATTACACCGCAGGCGTCGGCGCTTACACCGACAAAGGTACGCTGAAATCCAATGCAATCGTGCTCTATGTCACTGATTCCAATAAGAATTCTGTCACCGTGAAGTCGAAGGACGGCACGACCGTCAGCGGCATCGGCAATATCCTCAACTCCTCCGGCAAGGAGTCTTCCGGCGGCAAGACCGCCAAGGGCGGTACTGCAAACTCCAACAAGGGCATCATTGAGAAGCTCGCAAAGGACGGCACCCCGCTCGTCATCCGCATCATCGGCGATGTCAAGGCTCCGAGCGGCCTTACCGCATACGATTCCGTTGACTACGGCGGAACAGTCGGCGACAACGGCTACATGGCAAGAATGCAGTCCGGCAAGGATATCACCATCGAGGGCATCGGCAATGACGCACAGATCAACGGCTGGGGCATTCACTTCATCTGCGAGAGCGGCAATCCTTCCCTCGGCAAGAGCTTCGAGGTCAGAAACCTGAAGTTCCGCAATGTCCCCGAAGACTGCATCGGCATGGAAGGCGTGCAGGATGGCTCGACGCTCACTGCTCCTGTTGAGCGCTGCTGGGTCCACAACAACGAATTCTATGCGCCGTCGATCTCCAATCCGGCAGAGTCCGACAAGGCGGGCGGCGACGGTGCCTGCGACTTCAAGCGCGGCAATTATTTCACCATGAGCTACAACTACTACGAGAGCTACCACAAGACCAATCTGGTCGGTGCCTCTGACTCGAACCTCCAGTTCCACATCACCTTCCACCACAACTACTGGAACAAGTGCGAATCCCGCGGACCGCTCGCACGTCAGGCGAACATCCACATGTATAACAATGTCTTCAAGGGTCAGACAAGCTACTGCCAGAACCCCAGAGCCGATGCCTATATCTTCTCTGAGTACAACCTCTTTGACAGCTGCAAGAACCCGCAGCAGATCAAGCAGGGCGCGATCAAGAGCTTCAACGATACCCTCACAAACTGCAAGGGCGATATGCAGGCGACCGTTGTTTCCAGCAAGACACAGAAGGTCTCCAGCAACAACAAGTACGGCGATTTCGATACGAATTCCTCGCTGTCTTACATCCCCTCCGGCAACTATCAGCTTCAGACAAGCACCTCCGGTCTGCTGACCTATTTCGGTACATGGGGCGGCACACTGGACGATCAGGCGAAGTCCGGCAGCTTTGCAGCTTCCGATTCGACCACCACAACGACGACGACCACCACCACCACTACCACCACGACGACGACCACCACCACTACCACCACGACGACGACCACCACCACGACCACAACCTCTGAGACCACCACAACTTCGACCACGGCTTCTTCCTCCTCTGATACCACGACCACCAGCACCACCGTTTCCTCTGAGACCCTCTACCGCATGAAGGGCGACCTTGACTGCAACAAGCTCGTTGAGCTCGCAGATGCTGTCATGCTCGCAAAGGCAATCGGCGGTGTCGATGTGAATCTCTCCGTGGAAGGCAGACAGAACGCTGAGATTGATGAGACCGAAGGCATCGGCAGCGGCGACCTGACAAAGCTGCTGCAATATCTCGCGGGGCTGCTCGAGAAGCTCTGATACATGCATTCACCATACCCTCTCTCATAACCATTCCATTCTCTTTCGGAAAACAGTCGGATGTCAGGCATCCGGCTGTTTTTCTGTGCATCTGCCCCGGGGGTTTTGCGTTTCCTTCTGAAATTGGCGAAAAAATTTTGAAAACCCCTTTACTTTTACAAGCTAATGTGTTAAAATAGGAGTATGAACCCGAACGATTCCCGCAAGGAGGACAGAAATCATGTTTAAGCCGATAGATGAGAAGAACCTGAAGGATCTCTACGAAGCCTTTTCCCTGCTCGAAACCGCAGAGGAGGTCTCGATGTTTATGCAGGATCTCTGCACCCCGCAGGAGCTTGTCGCGATCGCACAGCGCTATCAGATCGCAAAGCTGCTCTCGGAGGAGCACAAGTATGCCGAAATCGTGGAGATGACCGGCACCAGCACCGCGACCATCAGCCGCGTCAACCGCTCCCTCAGCATGGTCAGCTCCGGCGGCTATGCGATCGTCTTCGACCGCCTGAAGCAGAAGAACGGCAATGCAGACTGATTCCGCAGCGTACAGCGTCTTTGCGCAGTATTATGACGCACTGACGCAGAATGTCGGCTATGCGGAGCGCGCCGCGCAGCTTGACAGGCTGATCCGCAAATGGCTGCCTGCGGAGATGCCCGACAATATCCTTGTCGATCTCGCGTGCGGAACAGGCTCGCTCTCCGAAGCCCTTGCACGGCACGGCTGGGATGTCATCGGCATCGACAGCTCGGCGGAGATGCTCAGCGAAGCGCTCGACAAGAAATATGACAGCGGGCTGCCGATCCAGTATTTGCAGCAGGATATGCGTGCGCTGGATCTTTTCGGCACGGTGAGCGTCACAGTCTGTGCGCTCGACAGCATCAGTCATCTTCCCTGCGCGGAGGATGTGCGGGAGGTCTTCTCTCGCGTGAGCCTCTTTTCCAACGCAGGTGCGCTGTTTTTGTTTGATGTAAACACGGAGTATAAGCACAGGCAGGTGCTAAAGGATGCCTGCTTTGTCTATGAGCTGCCGGAGGCGGTCTGCGTCTGGCAGAACCAGCTGACCGACCGTGCGCCGGAATACCCGGTGGAGATCCGGCTGGATTTCTTTGAGCAGCTGGAAGGGAACAAATACCGCCGTGCTTCGGAGCAGTTCACGGAGCGGGTCTATGCGCCTGCGCAGCTGGAGCAGCTTCTCACGGAGGCAGGGCTCATCCTGCGCGAGACACTGGACGGAGACAGCTTTGCCCCGCCGACCCCGGAGACCCAGCGGCTGCTGTTCATTGCGCAAAAAGGCGGCAACTTTTGAAAGAATCTGTTCGATCATACAGAAGCCTCCCCGGGGATGGGGAGGCTTTCATCATATAGCAGAAATGAAACTGAAATTGCTTCGCAGTGTAATCCTGACGGAATAAAAAACGGGGTCCGGGGACCGCTGTCCCCGGCAGGGGCTTGGGGACAGCGTCCCCATTATCAATCCATCGCGCCGGCGATACCTCTATCAATACACAGAACGCCCCTGATCACATCAGATCAGGGGCGTGTTCTGTATGCAGTTTTCCTTACGGAGCCAGCTCCGAATATTCAATCGCACCTGAGAGGAATTTCAGGAGCTTCACAAGATCGTCGTTCGAGAGATTGTCCTTGCCGCAGACAGACGCATTGCGCTTGCCCTGCACAGAGAGCTCTGCCGCGCCGCTCACAGCCTTCGCCATCAGGATCGCATCCCGCAGCTCAACGGCACTGTTGCAGTCCGCATCGCCCCACATGACCTTTGTGCTGCCGCCGGTCGTGGAGGTCGTGGTCGTGGAAGAAGACACAGGCTCGCTGCCGGAGAGATAGCCGCAGATGATGCCGCAGCCGACGGTGGACATATACACCTTGCCGAACTCATCCATATCGCCGACGAGGAAGTTGCCGTTGCCGGTGCCGCCGTAGAGGTGATCGGTGTTGATGCAGACCCATGTCTTGCCGGCATCGGTGGAGCGGTAGATGCCCTCGGGATCGGTCTCTGCGGGCTTGCCGTAGAAATAGATCGTGTTGACGCCGCCCTTCTTCTCAGGCGCGCCGTAGCCGAGCGTCTTGCAGTAGAAGACATTGTCGAGCTTTTCGACTGTGACCTTGCTGCCGCTGACAGTCGCGTGATACATGCCGTACCAGCCGCCGCCGAGCATCAGTTCGCCCTTGCCGAGCCAGCCGATTCTGCCTGCGCTGTCGCACTGGTCATACATGCAGACATCGGTGCTGGTGAAGGTCTTGCCGCCGTCGGTGCTGACGCAGATCTTATACTGCGCATCGGAAGCATCGGGCGCATCCTTCGAGTAGTGCCACGAAGAATTAAAGTAGGTCGCGTAGGCGTAGACGGTGTTCGGGTCATCCGGCTCGACGAACAGCATCGTGGGCTTGGAGCCGTACTGCGAGGGGATGCCGTCGCACTTCGACCATGTGCCGCCCCAGTCATCGCTGTAAGAGACACCGCCGTCCGATTTGCCGGTATTGAAGATACGGTATTTGCCCTTCGAGATCTCTGCGATGGCGAGCTTGCCGCCCTTCACAGCCGGTGCAAAGGTCTTCCAGGTCTTGCCGCGGTCGGTGGTGTAATAGCCGCCGCCGTTGTCGCCCTCTGCAAGGCGCGCCCAGACATCGGTGTTCTGCGGGCAGACCGCGATCGCGGAGGTGCTGCCCATGTTCGGATTATACTGGAGACCGATCTGATCGACTGCCTGATGCACGAAGCCGTCATAGTCGCCGATCGCGGAGAGATCGAGACCGTCCGGTGTCGAGACAAAATCCAGTGCAACGACTTCCTCAACGCCTGTCGGGTGGAAGGTGAAGGTCGGAACCTTGCCGTTTTCCACGGAGGCGTCATCCTGGCTCCAGATGTTGTCTGCCCGGAAGATGCCGTTGCCGGAGGTGATCCACATTCTGTTGGGATCACGCGGGTCTGTCACGACTGCGCCGGACCAGTGGATCGCCTTCTCGCGGATCCACGCATAGCCGCCGTCCTGCAGGTAATTGGAGACGAGAGCAGTGCCCCAGCCGGAATTGTGACCGGGCGTGAAGTTCTGCCAGGTCTTGCCGCCGTCGAAGGAGCGGAAATACTGATCGCCCCAGACAGCGCCGTGGTCATCCGTCCACGCCGCCCACTCCTGATCCTGCCATTTGCCGCAGCTTCCTGCGATCATATGCTCGGGATTTGCGGGATCCGCCCAGACAGAGCCGAGCCCGACGCCGGTCTCAAAGATCTGCGTCACCGCGCCGGTCTTCGGCACATAGCGGTATGCGCCGCCGGATGCTCCGTTGAACGCAAGCCCCGCGATATAGCTGATCAGCAGCTCACCGTTCGCATCCAAATTGATGCGGGAAGGGAATACATCCGTCGGGAGATCCTTCGAGAGCACGGAAAACTTGTCATCCTTTACCGAAGCGACATGCACATTCGCAGTGCCGGTTGTCGAGGTGGCGACATAGACCTTGCCGCCGGTAATCGCAATCGCCGCAACGCCGTTCTGGTGGTTATATTCATCGCTTGTGACAGAGCGCGCCTTGACAGAGCCCCAGGTCGGCCAACTGGTCGTGCTTTTGAAAAGCCCCAGCGCATCATATCCCTCGACCGGTGCCCATGTCTCGCCGCCGTCGGTGGACTTGATCAGCGCAGACTTCGATTTGTCATCGGAAGTGACATCGCCGCCGGCATAGATCACCTTCGGGTTGTCGGGATCGACTGCAATCGCCTCGCCGCACTGTCTGCCGTCGCCGTTGCCCATGACCTTGATGAGATTCGTGACATCATACTCCTTGAAGGTCTTGCCGCCGTCCGTTGTCTTGAAGACGACGGTCTTCTCCGCGGAGAAATAGGCACAGCCGCAGAGGAAATAGACGGTGTTGTCGTCGGTCGGATCAATGCACATCGCATCGACCGAGAGCAGACCTCTGTCGGAATCGTTGATGAAGCCGAGGAGCTGCTCCCACTCCGCGGTATCGTAGTTGTACTTGTATGCGCCGCCGACATCCGTGCGGGCGTACATGACCTTCTTGCCGGCCACGATGCCGGAGACAAAGCCGCCGCCGCCGATGCGCATGGCCTTCCATGTCATGGTGCTTGAGATGTCGGTGACAGCCGCGCCGGTACCCATCCCGGCGGGTGCGGCGGTACAGATGACCGCTGCTGCCGCAAGCGCAGAGACTGCGCGTGCAATTGTAAGATGTTTCTTCATATGCGTTCCCCTCTCAAATAGAAAAAAGACATTTCACGCAGCACCGGACATGCCGCGTCTATTGTCATTATAGCACATTTCGCACACAGGCACAAGTGTGCAATCATCATCTTTTGTGCAATATTGTGCTATTCCCGCATATTTTGGATGCTTTCACATAAGCTAAGTTTACTGTTTGCTTAATTTTGCCGCATCATGCAAAAAGACTTATATCGTCTTAATCCTCAGCTAATACCGGAGCCCCTGCACAGTAGTCAGACATAAACGAAAACCGCAGCATGACATTTTCTGCCGCAGAAAAAAGCAGCACAGAGTACCTCGCCCTGTGCTGCCTTTTGCATCTCACTGCACCGATGTGAATGTGTAGCCTGCCTCCGTGACGGTCTTGCGAAGGATCTCCTCCGCGACCGGCTCCGCAGTCTCGATCACTGCGCAGTTGTCGTCATGGCTCACGCGCTGCACGGTCACGCCCGGAAGCGCCTCCAGTGCCTTGCGCATATGCGCCTCGCAGTGTCCGCACATCATGCCGGTAATGCCGATGGTCTGTGTCATGTCCTCACCCCCTGTGATGTATCGTTCATTCTGCTGCCTTTGCCTTTTTCTTCTTCGGCTGCCTTGTCTTCTCCTGCTTTTGCGCCTCGATGATCGGCTCGCCTGCCAGCACACCCAGCATGCCCCAGAAGAGCGGTGCGACCGTCAGCACCGAGATGCCGACATTGGAAGCGATCACATAGAGCAGCGCCGCCGCGCCGAATGCCGGGAGCAGCCAGCCGTAGCCCGCTTTGCGGTTTTTCCATGCAAACCATATGCTGACGATCAGCAGCGCAATGTGCAGCACCATCGAAAGAATGCCGCGTGTCGCGCCGATGAACAGCAGATCATTGTACGGGCGGTCGATCGAGTTGGTGTTGTATTCCAGCACCATGCTCTTGTGAAGCTGCGTGAAGGCAAAATTGTCAGGTCCCGTGCCGAGCACCGGATACATCTTGATGACGCGGATGCCCTCGCTGCGGCAATAGCGCAGGACGGATGCCGCATCGCTGACCTCGAATCCGAGCTGCTCCGCGCTCTCCCGCTGATAGGGTCCCGCGGCAGAGAGCCGGTAGTTTGCATCGTCCCAGACAATCGCGCCGTCCAGCATCGTGATGCCGTTTTCCACAGTTTCCTCATTGAGCGTGCGTGTGACGCCGTTCAGCGAAGGTGTGAAATATGTCCAGCAGACAGAACATGCCAGCGCCGCGAGCACCATGCAGGGCACGGCAATCAGGCGCTTTCGGGGCAGCTCCTTCCGCTTGCCGATCACAAAGCCTGCCGTGACAAGCAGCGCACCGCCCGCCGCGATCAGTCCCGCATAGGTCTGCGTCTTGACGGTCATCAACAGTGAGAGCACCGCCGAGACCGCACCGAGAATCCGCGTGCTTTGCTTCTCCGCACAGAGCGCTGCCGGGATCGAGAGCGCCAGCAGCATGCACAGCAGCATCGCGTAGGTGACCGGGCTGTCTGTCAGACCCGAAGGGAGACGGATCCCGCGCAGGAGCATCGGCTCGATGTCCGCATATTCCGTCGGGAAAGCAAAGAACGGCTGCGCCTGCAAAAGTCCCCAGACGCCCTGCACGATGCCGAAGATCAGCGTCCCGCGCAGGAGAATACAGAGGTTTTCGCGGCGGCGGAGCATTGTGCCGAGATAGAAGACTGCCGCATACATCAGCAGCGAGAGAAGACCCTCATCTCTGCCGTCCTGCCCGAAGAGAGAATACTCCGTGCTGTAAGAATGGCACATGGAGACCACCGCCCAGCCAAGCGACGCCGCCAGCAGCAGATAGGGCACTGCCGTCTGCTTTGTGACCTGCTTTCGCATCAGGCCGATCACCATTGTGATCAGTGCGGCGACACCGACAACCGAAAAGAGCGATGCCGTGCTTCTCAGGGCGATCAGCAGCAGGCTGAAAACCGCTGCAAATCCGCCCTCCCCTGCCATCTCCGCAAGGCGGCTGTTGACCGGGTAGGTGATCTGGTAAAGCGCCGCAGAGGCAGCCGTCACCCAGAGGACGATCAGCACCATCTTCGCGCAGAAGCTGCGGTATTTGTCCAGATCCATGTTGAGGATAAAATCAGATTTTTCCGTAGTGTGAAAGAGTTGTTTCGCCATAAGCGCCCCTCCGATAAGAATGCGCATGCGCCTGCTGCCGGCACATGCGCATCGGATTATTTTGCGACATCCATCACGCGGCTCTCGCGGATGAGGTTGACCTTGATCTGACCGGGATACTCCATGTCGTTCTCGATCTGCTGGGCGATCTCGCGGGCGACCAGCACCATGCGCTCGTCGTCGATGACCTCCGGCTTGACCATAATGCGAACCTCTCTGCCTGCCTGCATGGCAAAGCACTTTTCGACGCCCTCATAGGACATGCAGATCTCCTCGAGCTTCTGGAGACGCTTGATGTAGCTTTCCAGATTCTCGCTTCTCGCGCCGGGTCTTGCGGCGGAGATGGCGTCCGCTGCCTGCACGATACATGCGATCGCGGTGCGCGGCTCGACATCGTTGTGATGCGCTTCCACAGCATGGATGACCTCTGCGGGCTCCTTATACTTGCGGCAGACATCGACGCCGATCGCGACATGCGAGCCCTCGATCTCGGCGGTCAGCGCCTTGCCGATGTCGTGGAGCAGACCTGCGCGTCTTGCCATATTCGCATCGACGCCGAGCTCAGAGGCAAGAATGCCGGAGAGCGTTGCGACCTCGATGCTGTGATTCAGAACATTCTGGCGGTAGCTCGTGCGGAAGGTCAGTCTGCCGAGCAGACGGATGAGCTCCGGATTGAGCCCGTGGACATTTGTTTCCAGGACGGCTCTTTCGCCCTCCTGCTTGATGCGCTTTTCGACCTCTCTGCGTGCCTTGTCAACCTTCTCCTCGATGCTTGCCGGATGGATTCTGCCGTCGAGGATCAGCTTCTCAAGCGCGATTCTTGCAACCTCACGGCGCACGGGATCGAAGCAGGAGAGGGTAATGGCTTCGGGCGTGTCGTCGATGATGAGATCGACGCCGGTCAGCGACTCGATCGAGCGGATATTTCTGCCCTCTCTGCCGATGATTCTGCCCTTCATTTCGTCATTCGGGAGCGGCACGACGGAAACCGCGACCTCAGAGACCTGCTCTGCGGCACATTTTGCGATTGCCATGGAGATATGGCTGCGAGCGATATCCTCGCAGGTGGTCTTGATCTGCTGCTCATAGGCAGTGATCTTGAGCGCCTTCTCGTGGACGAGGTCCTGATCGAGCTGCTGCAAAAGCTGGTCTCTTGCCTGATCGCGTGTCAGCTCAGAGATGCGCTCGAGCATGTCGATCTGGCTGCGCTTCAGCTTCTCGATCTCCTCGGTGCCGTTTTTCTTGATCTCCTCCGCCTCAGCAAGACGCTCGTCTGCGGCGTGGAGCTTTGCCTGGAGCTGCTCCTCCTTGCGCTCGAAATGCTCGGATTTCTTATCGAGACTTTCTTCCTTCTGCTGGATTCTGCGCTCCTGCCGCGCCATTTCGCTGCGGCGGTCCTTGATCTCCTTCTCTGCTTCGCTGCGGAGACGGAAGATCTCGTCCTTTGCCTCTACGAGAGCCGACTTCTTGCGGTCGTCAGCCTCTCTGACTGCCGAGCTGCGGATGCGTTCTGCCTCCTGCTCAGCGCTGCCGATGGCAGCCTCTGCGGTTGCCTTGCGCTGCTCGATGCCCTTTTCGACACCGCGCTTCTCCGCTTCCTGCACCTGTGCGTCCACATCGCGCTTTGCCTTTCCGCCGCCGACAAACACGCCGATCACGGCACCGACAACGAGCGCAACGAGGATCAGCACGACCGCAGTGACAGAGAGCTCCGTAGCTGCAAGGAGAATGCTGATAGTCATGTCTGTGATTTCCTCCTAACATCATCAAATTCTGCGTAAAATCTGTATATTGCTCATTTGACTCTGCGGCAGGAAACACGCCGTTTGATTGTTTTTTTACATTCACATAAAGGTTCGGGGACGCCCGTATACGCACGGATTTCTTTCTTGTGCAGGTGATCGGGGCATCCTGTATAAAAAGCCGGGGGGATTGCTGATTCCCCGGCAAAATAAGGGGGTATGGAGTATAAAAATATATCAACAGCGGCATCTGCCGCAAACACATCGGAGCGTGTGCGGGCGGCAAAGAGCCCCACCGTTCCGGTGCAATGCATAATACACACAATAAGTATACTATATTTTACATGGAAAGTCAAGGACTTTGCAGAAAAAAGCAGTGGGAGTTTTCTGCAAAGGAAACAAAACCGCCCGAAGCGCGTGCCCCGGGCGATGATGTTCAGGTCCTGCGTTATGCGCCGAGCAGGAAATTCAGCATTGATCTTGCGTCGGAAACGGTCAGCTTGCCGTCCTGATCGAAGTCGCCGACGGTCTCTGCCTTTTTGTCCGGGAACGATGTCATGAGATCGCGCTTTAAGATTGTCAGGTCGCGTGCGTCGATTTTGCCGTCATAGTTCATATCGCCGATGAGCCAGTTCTCATGCGGGATCGCGACGGCAATGCGGTCAACCGACGGACCGTAGCTCTGATCGTTGTAAAGCCGGACGGTATTTTTGCCGCCCTTGAGCTTCACGGTCAGGTTTGCCGCACGCACGCCCTTCCAGTCGCCGCGGTTTGCGTAGCACTGGTCAAGGGAGCCGGCAAAGGCACCGTTGACATCCACCTTGAGCTGCCGGGTCTCGCCGGAAACATAGTAGACGCGGAGCGTATACTCGCCGTCTGCCGGTGCTTCGACATTCTCGAAGGTGACATAGTTGTCTCTGCCGCCGCCGACATAGCCGACATAGGCGCTGCCGGAGCAGTATTTCGCATCGCTGCCGGATGTAATGGACGCTCTGCCGTTCAGCTTTGCCTGCTCCGCCTCATAGAATTTGTAGTCGGAATACGGCGTGGAGAGATTCATCGCTGCTCCTGTCAGCTTGATGACGCAGCCGCCGTTTTTCAGGAGATCCCGCTTGATGACGGAATCCTTCGTGAGCCCTGTCTGCACGGAGACCTGCAAGGCGCTGCCGTTTGCGTTGTCGCCGAAGATATAGGCGTTATAGGTGCCGTCGTCGGTGATCAGCTCGCTGAGCGGGATGCTGACGGTGCGTGCGCTGAGCGTTGAGCAGCCGATATACCAGTCGGAGCCGCTGCGGCGTGCCGTGACATTGAACGCCATCGGTCTGCCGTCGATCACATGCATGTCATCCCATGCAACGGGGACGTCATTGAGCAGCGGGAGCGCGGGGCTGCCCTCATAGGTATAGACGGAATGTGCAAAATGCTGCACGCCGGATTCGATCGTGACTACATCTGCGAGGGCAAAGCCTGCCGTTGCGCCGATGCCGTAGATCGGGATGCCGGTCGGGGTGAAATCCGCCGAGCCCGCCACGCAGCGGGTGAAGGTATAGGAAACGCGGTTTGCAAGCGACGGTGCCTCGAACCACTTGTAATACTCCGAGCCGTTCACCGCCTCATAGGAAACGATGTTCGGGAAGGTGCGGCTCTCACCGCGCGGGAGCGTGCAGCCGTGGAAGAGCACCATCAGCTTGTTCTCCGCCGCGATCTTCGCGCAGAGATACATCTGATACATTGTGTCCTGCGTGTCGCTCTCGTAGTAATCGACCTTGACGCCCTGCACGCCGAGCCCGCTGATGCGCTCGAACTCACGGACGATGGTCTCCTTGTCGAGCAGCGAATAATACGGATATGCGGGATGCCCGGCGCTGTCCTTGTAGCCGGAATGTCCCGTGTTGTTGACGCCGTACCAGAGCCAGATGCCGATGCCCTTCTGTCTGCCGTAATCGCAGAGCTCCTTGATTTTTGCGGCGCTGTCATCCCAGAGCGCCCAGCCGAAATCGACGCAGACGCAGTCCCAGCCGTTTTCTGCCGCAAAGTCGATGTATTCCTTCTGCATGTGATACTCGACCGGGGAATCGCCGCCGCTCGACCACCACGACCATGCCGCCTTGCCGGGCTTCACCCAGCTCGTATCGCCGAGCACGGAGGGCGGGTTCAGATTGAGGATCAGGTCGCTCGATGCCATCTGATTGAGCGAATCGCCGATCACGACCGCACGCCACGGCGTATGGAACGGCTGATTGAAGGAGATCGAACGCACCTTGTTGCCGCCCTTGAAGCGCAGGCTGTGATAATTGCCGACAAACTGCAAAGCGCCTGCACAGTAGGGCGTTTCCTCATTGAAGACATTTGCCTCGGTGACCGTGACCCAGTAGCGGTCGGAGATCACGCCGGTGTAGGGGCAGGAATAGGTCGCGTTGGTCTCATTCGGACGGTCCTTCGGCAGCTCGACCATATCCCACTCATAGGTGTTGTTCGGCCAGTTGCCCCAGAAGGTACTGCCGCCCGGGAACATGACCTGTGTCTGCTCCTCCTTGACTGACGCACCGTGATTCAGCGCATAGCGCACGCCGACGCCGTCATCATAGACGCGGGCATAGACTGTCAGGATGTCATTGCCCTTAGCGAGCGGGAAGGTCAGCTCATAGTAGTGATTGCGGATATGCACATGCTTGCCGACGGGCATATCATAGGTCTCGTCATGCTCCTCAATCACCGCTTCTGCGGGATCAACACTGAAGCCGGAGGCGAGATCCGCGGTGTCGGTCGTCATGCCGAGCCGCGAGGGAAGAATCACAGTATCGCCGTCCTTGTCCGCAGAATAATAGTATCTGCCGCGGCTGTCCCGCCAGATCTTCATGACCAGCGAGCCGTCCGGGGAGACCGTCTGCATCTCGGGGATGCTCGTGACTGCGGTGCCGTCGGGTGCATTGGAATTCTCGGGGTCGCCTGCCTGCTGCGGGTCGGGCGCCGTGACCGTATCCGCTTCAAATGTATAGCGGTAGAGCGGATTATCCGGGAGCACTGCCGCCTGCGATGCGCTCAGCGCGTAATCGTAGAACATCACATCGTCGATGTCCGCACGGAGATCCTTGTCGCCGTAAAGGGAATGTCCGACAGCGCAGTAATCATAGCCGCCGAGCAGGTTGCTGCCGAAAAGTGCCTTGCAGGCATCCGCGAGCTTTCCGGCGCCCTCACTGCTGTCTGCCGAAAGTGCCTTGCCGTCGAGATAATAGACCGCGCCGTCCGGTGCATAGCTCACTGTCAGCGTGTGCCACGCGGTGTCATGCGAGGCATCCAGACTGAAGATTGCGCGCAGACCGGCGTCTGTCGCATCGCTCCCCTTCCCCGGGAACACAGATGCGCGGAAGCTCGTGCCGTCGTTTAAGTCCATCGAGATATCCGGCGAATTGTAGCCGTTGGTGTTGCCGGAGCCAAAGGGCACCGTCGCAAACTGGAAGAGCCGCGTGTAGTCTGCCGCATCGCTTTGCAGCTTGAACTGCATCGAGAACGAAAAGCCCTTGCTCCGGTCGCCGGAGAACAGCGGCGGGAGCTGGAGCCAGCCTGACCCGAACGCATTGCCGGCCAAATGCAGCACATCCGAATTGCGGGTGCTGTCACGGATAATGCTTGCCGCGCTGCCCCGGATGACCGCAGGCGCATCCTGCACTGTGCCGGCGCTTGCGATCTTCGCGCCGGAGAGCGTCGCCGCCTCCGCGCCCCGGAGCGCCGCACCGCCGAAGGGGAATCCGCCGAAGCCCGCCTGTGCAAAGAGCAGCAGAGCGGCTGCGGCGCTCGCTGCCCCCCGATACCGTTTTCCTGATTTCATGTCCCAAATCCTCCTGTTTTGTTGTTTTTTTCTCTCTCCCCCTGCTGTCTGCCGTTTTCCGGCTATTTCTCCGATTATCATTATAGACCGTTCCCCCCGCCAAAACAATAACAAAAAAACAGATTTTCATGACAATTTGCATCATTTACATATAATCTGACGCATAGTTCTGCATTTATTCGATTATTTAACTTGACAATGCACATAAACTATGATATAATGACAGCAGGATCGCCGGGGTGCTGCCGCACCTTTTTGCGGCACTGCACACGCGCACATTTCAATCAGAAATCGAGGGATCACATGACACTTCTGAGCTTTGTCATACCCTGCTACCGCAGCGAAAAAACCATCGAAAAGGTCGTCGATGAGATTATCGCCACCGTCACACAGCGTGCGGAATATGACTACGAGATCATCTGCGTCAACGACTGCTCGCCGGACGGCGTCATCCATGTGCTGGAGCGCCTTGCAGCGCAGAATCCGAAGATCAAGGTCATCGACTTTGCAAAGAATATGGGCAAGCATGCCGCCGTGCTCGCGGGCTATGCCGCCGCGCTCGGGGAATATGTCTTCGATCTCGACGATGACTGCCAGAGCCCGGTCTATGAGCTCTGGCGGCTGCTGGAGCCCGTGGAGCGCGATGAATGCGACTATGCCACAGCAAAGTATTCCATGAAGCGCGAAAAGCTCTATAAGCGGCTCGGCAGCGATGTCAACCTCATGATGAGCCGGATCATGCTCGAAAAGCCGAAGGATCTGCGCTTTGAGAATTTCAATGCGATGAAGGCATTTGTCGCGAAGGAGGTCACCGCCTACAAGAACCCTTATCCCTATCTCGAAGGGCTCGTGCTCCGCATCACCCGCCGCATCGCAACGGTGCCGATGGAGCAGCGGGAGCGCGGCGATGACAACGCGACCGGCTTCACACTGAGAAAGTCGATCAATCTGCTGACGAACGGTCTGACATCCTTTTCCGTCAAGCCGCTGCGTGCCGCTTCGATCTGCGGCATGCTCATGGCACTGATCGGGCTTGTGTTCAGCGTTGTTGTGGTCATCCGGAAGCTCCTCCATCCTGAGATTCTTGTCGGATACAGCTCGCTGATGGCGGTGTTTCTTATCACATCCGGCATGATTATGCTCATGCTCGGGATGATCGGTGAATACATCGGCAGAATCTATATCTGCATCAATGACGCCCCGCAGTATGTCATCCGCAGGACGATCAATATTCAGAAGCCGCAGCAATGAAGGCGCTCGTCGATGCCTGCCGCGAGGTGCATGCGGCAATGGGCAGCAGGGCGCGCGTCCTGCTCCCGGAGGAGGAAGAGATGAAGCTCCGGATGCGGCGGAGCATCACTGCGGCGCGGGAAATCCCCGCGGGCACCGTCATCACGGCGGCAGACTGCGAAGCAAAGCGTCCCGGCGACGGCATCAGCCCCGACCGGATCGGCGAGGTGATCGGAAAAACCGCCGTCCGCACAGTCACAAAGGGCAGTCTCATCCGCCCGGAGGATCTCGGCATCTGAACAGACCGCGGGGCATTTGCCCCCGGAACTGTATCAACAACAGAATCGGAGGAAACGAACATGACAAATCTCGAAAAGTATGATCAGGTATTCATCAACGCATTCGGCATCACCGCGGAGCAGCTCAGCGGCTTGCAGTATCAGGATATTCCCGCATGGGATTCCGTCGGGCACATGCAGCTCATCGCGGAGCTTGAGGACACCTTCGGCATCATGATGGATACCGATGACATCATCGACTTCAGCTCCTATGAGAAGGGCAAGGAGATCCTTGCGAAGCCGGAGTATCAGATCGAGCTCTGAGATATGTGGAATCTTGCTGAATACGGTGACAGCCCCGCCGTGATCGAGAGCAGCGGGACTGTGCTCACCTATGCGGAGCTGAAAGCGGAAACGGAGGCGCTTGCGGAAAAGATCGGCAGGCGCTGTCTCGTGTTTTCACTCTGCCGCAATACAATCGGTTCGCTGATCGGCTATGTCGCCTGCCTGAACGGCCGGATCCCGCCGATCATGCTCAGCAGCACGCTCGACGAAGCGCTGCTGGAAAACCTGCTCTCGGTCTATGCGCCGGCATATATCTGGTGCCCGGAGGAGCAGGCTGCGCAGTTCCCCGGAACAGAGCCCGTGTATGCGGCATACGGCTATGCCCTGCTGAAAACGGACTTTCCGAAGGAATATCCGCTCTATGATGAGCTGGGGCTTCTGCTCACGACCTCGGGCTCGACGGGCTCGCCGAAATTCGTGCGGCAGTCCTATGCGAATATTCTCGACAATGCGCAGTCGATCGTGCAGTATCTGAAGCTCAGCGCCGACGAGCGCCCGATCACGACACTGCCGATGAACTATACCTACGGGCTCTCGATCATCAACTCCCATCTGCTGGTCGGCGCGGCAATCCTCATGACTGAGAAGGGGCTCATGCAAAAGGAATTCTGGAGCTTCTTCAGGGAAGCGGGCGCCACCTCCTTCGGCGGCGTGCCCTATACCTATGAGATGCTCGACCGGCTGCGGTTTTACCGCATGCAGCTCCCCTCCCTGCGCACCATGACGCAGGCAGGCGGAAAGATCCTGCCCGAGCTGCATGAGAAATTTGCAGCCTACGCAGAGGAGACCGGCAGGCAGTTCGTTGTGATGTACGGGCAGTGTGAGGCGACTGCGCGCATGGGCTTTCTGCCGCCTGAAATGGCAGCCGCCAAAAAAGGCTCAATGGGCATCGCGATCCCGGGCGGCAAATTCCGCCTGATCGGCGCGGACGGCAGCACGGTCACGGCGCCGCACACGACCGGCGAGCTGGTCTACGAAGGCAAAAATGTCACGCTCGGCTATGCGGAATGCGGCGATGACCTCAGCCGGGGCGATGAACGCGGCGGCATCCTCGAAACCGGCGATATGGCACAGTTTGACGAGGACGGCTATTACTACATCGTCGGGCGGAAAAAGCGCTTTCTCAAGATCTACGGCAACCGTGTCAACCTTGACGAAACGGAACGCATGATCCGCAGTGAATTTCAGATTGAGGCTGCCTGCGCCGGCAAGGATGACCATATGGAGCTCTTTGTCACCGATGCTGCCTTCGCAGAGCCGGTGCGCGAATTCGTGGTCCGGAAGACGCGCCTCAATCCGGCGGCGTTCCGCGTCACGGTCATTGATGCGATCCCGAAGAACGATGCCGGGAAGACGCTTTACAGGGAGCTTCAGAAATACTATGAATAAGCCGCAGGTGTTCTGCTTCACATATGCGGGCGGAACAGGCAATTTCTTCCGCACGATCGCGGATGATCTGCCGGAGCTGGAGCTTTCCGCTCCGGATTATCCCGGCCACGGCAAGCGGCACAGAGAGCCGCTGCTTTCCGATTTTGACACGCTTGCGGACGATATGTTCCGCACCGTGCAGGAGCAGTGGAACGGCGGGCGCTATGCCCTCTTCGGATACAGCATGGGCACGATCACGGTGACAGAAGTGCTGCGGCGCATCCTATCGTGCGGCATGCCGCTGCCCGAATGCGTTTTTCTTGCGGCGCATGCACCGGATATTTCGCCGGAATTCGCCGCTTTTCAGGGCAGCGAAATCCCCGATGAACTGGTCAGAGCGCGGACGGTTGCCTTCGGCACGGTTCCGGAGACACTGCTCGGGAACCGCAGCTTCTGGCGGATGTATCTTCCGCTCTACCGCACAGACTACACGCTCATCAGCCGATACAGCTTCCGGGAGCCGGGGCTCGAAGCGCCTGTCCGTGCGGTGATCTTCTATTCTGAAAGCGATACCCCGCTGCGCACGATGGAAAAATGGCGCAGCATCTTCACCGGCGGATGCAGCTTTGCCGCATTCACCGGCAATCATTTCTTTATCAAGGAACATCACAAGGAAATGGCTGACATGATCCGCGGGATCCTGCTGCCGGAGAGCGAGGTGCGGCAATGACCTATGACGAAATGCTGAATATCCCGCCCTATTCGCTGGGCAAAGCGGAGAAGGACAGACTGCTGACGGCGCGCCTGAAGGAGCTGACGCTGCTTCACAGGGCGCGCTGCCCCGAATATGCCAATATCCTCAGCTGCATCGGCTTTGACCCGGATGCGGTGCAGTCTGTGACGGATGTGCCGATGCTGCCGGTGCGGATGTTCAAGGAGACGGCACTGCGCTCTGTCCCGCAGGAGGAAATCGTCAAGACCATGACCTCCTCGGGCACGACCGGACAGGCTGTGAGCCGCATTTTCCTCGACCGCGTGACTGCCGCCAACCAGCAGAAAACGATGGTGAAGATTGTTTCGTCGTTCACGGGCTCCGGGCGCATGCCGATGATCATTCTCGACTGCCCGGGCGTTGTGCGCGACAGGGCGATGTTCTCCGCACGCGGCGCCGGGATCCTCGGCTTCTCCATATTCGGCGCAAAGAAGATCTATGCGCTCGACGATGACATGAAGCTGAATACGGAGGCGCTGCGGGAATTTCTCGCACAGCACAGCGGGCAGCGGATCCTGCTCTTCGGCTTCACCTTCATGATCTGGCAGCATTTTTATAAGGAGCTGCTGCGGCTGAAAGAGGAGGGCATCTGCTTCGATCTCTCAAACGGCATTCTCATTCACGGCGGCGGCTGGAAAAAGCTCATCTCAGAGGCGGTGAGCCATGACGCCTTCCGCGAAAAGCTGCACGATGTCTGCGGCATCCGCGCTGTCCACGATTACTACGGCATGGTCGAGCAGACCGGCTGCATCTATATGGAATGCGAATGCGGGCATCTCCACGCGAGCATCTTCTCCGATGTGATCACAAGGCGCACGGCAGATCTTTCGCCCTGCGCCGTCGGAGAAACCGGCATCATACAGGTTGTTTCGGCGATTCCGGAGTCCTACCCCGGGCACAGCCTGCTGACGGAGGACGAGGGCGTGATTCTCGGCGAGGATGACTGCCCCTGCGGAAGAAAGGGCAAGTATTTCAAAATCAACGGCAGACTGAAAAATGCCGAGATCAGGGGGTGCAGTGATACCTATGCCGCAAAATTTCAGTGATCTGCAATATGTGATCGGCGATGCGGAGAGGCTCTCTGCGATGGCGTCGCTCCGCCCGCTCAGACCCTTCGATGAGGCGGTGCTCAGCTTTTTCAGCGATCTTTCCGCCATGCTGCGCACAGATCGCACCTACCCCGATATTGCGACCTTCGGCTTCTGGTGCCGGAAGGCGGCGCTCATGCAGGAGAAGGATAAATATGACGATCTTGCGGAGCGCTTCGGCAAGGGCACTGTCCTGCACAGCACCCCCTCCAATGTCCCGGTGAACTTTGCATTCAGCTTTGCTGCGGGGCTGCTCGCCGGAAACGCCAATATCGTGCGGCTCCCGGCAAAGGATTTCCCGCAGGTCACAGTCATCTGTGACGCAATCCGCACGCTCCTGGCAAACCAGCACAGCGCCCTCGCGCCCTATGTCTGCTTCGTGAAATTCCCGCCCGACAAGGAGATCACCGACATGCTCTCCGCACGCTGCGCCGTGCGCGTCATCTGGGGCGGCGACGCAACTGTCGCGGAGATCCGCCGCTCCCCGCTCCCGCCGAGAGCCGGTGAGATCACCTTCGCAGACCGGCACTCCGCTGCCGTAATCGACGCAGATGCGTATCTCTGCGCGGAGAACAAGGATCTCATCGTGCAGAATTTCTACAACGATACCTATTACACCGATCAGAACGCCTGCACCTCCCCGCGCTTTGTCTTCTGGCAGGGAGCGCACACCGCAGAGGCGAAGGCGGATTTCTGGGAAAGAGTGCACCGCACCGTGCGGGAAAACTATAAGCTCCGGCCGGTGCAGGCGGTCGGGAAGCTGCAGGCGCTCTGCAAGGCTGCCGCACAGAAGCCGATGTCGCTCACAAAAAGCGAGGATCTCTATGTGATGCGCGTGACCCCCGAGCAGCTTGACAGCGATCTGCCCGATTTCAAATTTAACAGCGGCTTCTTCTTCGAGAAGGAGATCTCCGACCTCTGCGAGATTCTGCCCGTCTGCGGCACACGCTGCCAGACGCTCTCCTATTACGGCGTCAAAAAGGAGGATCTTGCGGCGTTTCTTGAGAAGGGCAGACCCTTCGGCATCGACCGCATTGTCCCGATCGGAAAGACGATGGACTTTGCACTCATCTGGGACGGCTATGATCTGATCCGGCAGATGTCAAGGCGCGTGACGATCCTCTGAGCCGCATTTGCACAGCTATGACCCGGGCGCTGCATCACCGCGGTGTCCGGGCTGTTGTTTTTGTAAAATGTGAACAAACTGTAAACAATGTGATTTTTCCTTGACAAACTCCCTCGTTTGTGATATATTGAAATACTAACCCCAAAGAGGCCAGCAAATTGAAGGAGGGAATGTTATGGATTACGGAATGCTGCTGTTTTCAGAGCTGCGTCTGATCGCAGTCGCGAAGAATACCGCACCGCTCACCGAGGAGAACCTCGTCAAGGCGATGACGGTCAACGAAGAGCTGCGTGCGATCGGGTATACCCTTTCCGCGGGCGATGTTGTGACACTGGCACAGTCTGCGGATGCGGATACGCTCACGGAGCGCGTGCGGAAATATGCCGGCGATGTCAAGGCAAAGCCGATGTACCCCGATTTCCCGTCGCAGGTCATGGATCTCGATGAAGCCGTGTTCCGCTTCCATCAGCTCCTGCACTATTTCTCGACCTACGGCATCGAAGATCTCACGGGCGTACCTGTCACCCGCGGCTGGCTGCCCGGGATGCAGGACACCGAAAAGACGGAGTCCGATGATACCCTGCTCGAAGCAAAGGTGCTCGGTCTCATCGACATCAGCGAGCAGTATCTTTGCCCCGCAGAGCGCATCCTCGGCAAGACCGAGCGCATGACGGACAAGGAGTGCAGAATCATCGCGGTGTGCGCAAAGGAGCTCTCCCCGGAGACGCTTGCCGGCATCAGGGTCACATTCAAGCAGAATATGCTGATGCTGTTCCATGCGGTCTTTGCGGCAGAGGCGCTTACCTCCGCGCAGAAGCTCACATGCCTGCACGCGCTCTGCCAGCACACGGGCGATGTCTGGAAGTGCATGGACTTTTCCCTCACGCGGGCAAATTATCACTTCCGCACATCGCAGAAGCGTCTGCTCGTGAAGCTGCTCGAAAGCTACTCTGCCGGCGATTTCCGCGAGAACCTCATCCTCTCGGGCAAGAAGCGCGAGCGCACGCTGCTGATGCTCAAGTTCATCGACTTCAACTCCTATTCGCGCAGCAAGGCACATGCCGATGCAGTCGCGGCGCTCCGGAACGGCACGCTCCGTTCGTGGGAGTCGAAGGTCAAGGAGATGGTCGCACAGGGCAGCCCGGAGGTGCTCGATGCCTACGCGCAGCGCCCCGGCATGATGCTCCGTCACATGACCTATCTGCTGCGGAACGGCTATGCCCCGCTTGCTGTCTGCGACAAGCTGGAAGATCACGCAGATGCCCTCAGCCCGCAGACGCTCGCAGGTCTGGTCTCGTTCTTCTCGCGCCCGGAGACAGATTCCCTGCCGCCGGAACGCTTCGAGGAGGCAAGAAATCTGCGGCTCATCACCCGCTATCTGCTGCAAAGACGGCTCGCGGCAAATGAGACCGCACTGCGCGGCAAAAAGGTGTACCTCAATATGCCGGACTTCGACCTTGCGCATTCCGAGCTCCGCATCGGTGACAAGTCGGAGGAGGGCGGCTATATCCGCTCCGGGCTCGCATACCGCATCCCCGACAACGTGCGCTGCATCCGCTTCTTCGTCTACTGGAACGATGAAAAGCGCGTGGATGTCGATCTGCACGCAGCGGCATTCACTGCGGACGGCAGAGCGATCACCGTCGGCTGGAACGCGGCATTCAAGGGCGGCGAGCTGGTCTTCAGCGGCGACATCACCCATTCCGATGCCGCGGAATACATCGACCTCGATCTCGAAGGCGGAAAGAAGCTGCTGCGCACCGTCAGCCTCAATATCAATCTCTATGCCGGATACGAGACATTCGGCGAGATCGACGAGTGCTTTGTCGGCATCATGGCAGTCTCCAAAACCGGCGCTGCGGTCAAGCTCTACGATCCGAAAAACTGCTTCTTTACGCATAATCTCACCGGCAAGTCCCATCAGATGAACTACGGCTACATTGATGTGCAGAACCGTCTGCTCGTCTTTGACGGCAAGCCGAAGATCGACGGTGACTTCTATTCCGCCTGCCCGCGGAACGGCGGTTTCTCCCTGCGCGAATACCTCGATCTTCTCATGCAGGCACAGCACGCGGAGCTTGTCGGAAGCGCGGCGGAAGCGGATGTCGTGCTCGTGATGGGCAAGCCCTCCGCGGAGCATGAGCTGAGCCTCATCGACAGCAATTTCTTCCTTGAGGGTTGACAAACGGAGAAATCCGTGTTATACTGAGCGTAAGGCAAGCGTGGATCTGCGCAATGAATTGACAGCATCCTTTTACAGCTCGTAACTGCTATCCCGCCCGGGATAGAAAGCGCAGAAATCCGTCTGCTGTCAGATGGCTTGCCAAAGCGATACAGGCGTTGCTTCGGGATGAGAGCTCCGGCTTTCATGTGACTTCCTTTTATCATGAATGATTATTATGACCCCCCGAATGCAGTCTGTCACAAGATGGCCTGTATCCCCTTTATGAACCGACAAGCGTGCAGCCCGCATATCGTCCGGGAGGACGAAACTGCTCACTGTGAGCAGAGATGGCTTCCTTTTATCCACATGGAGATATGATTTTTTCATGCGTGCTGCGTCTGCCATCGGATTGCTTGTCACTGCAAAGCCAAACGGCACAGGATGTTTCGTCCTGTGCCGTTTTTTGCGCAATTCAGATACAAAATGTATGGAGAAGTTGTCTTTTTGCTATTGTATCCCGCCGCATGCTGTGTTATAATAAGCAAAAAGCCCGCAGGGAACGGGCAGAATCGAGGGAAACATATGAAAAAAGGGAAACAGCTTGCAGCACTGCTCGCAGCGGTGACGGCAAGCACGGGGATCTCGGCAATACCGCAGCACACAGAACAGGCTGTCTTTGCAGCAGCGCCCGCGGCTCAGGCGGCAAATGCCGTCTCTGCGGAATACGCGGATGCCGGGCAGACGGTCGTCAGCGGCGCGGAATACCGCATCATGGTGCGGCTGAGCGGCAAATTCATCACCGCCGCCGAAGACGGCAATGTGCAGCAGTGGGAGGCACTCGGCACCGCCGCACAGCGCTGGAAAATCGTGAAGCAGGACGGTTACTGCGCGATTCTCTCCGCGGAGAATCCGTCGCTGGCACTCACCGTCGAGGGCGGCGACAACACCAACGGCAACAACATCGCGCTCAGCACCTTCACCGGCAGCGATGCACAGCTCTTCTCGCTCATCAAAGCGGACGACGCATTCTGTATCCGTGCAAAGTGCAGCCGCTCTGCCGCGCTCGATGTCTATGACATCAGCTATGAGAACGGCGCGAACATCGACCAGTGGGACTACTGGGGCGGCGAGGGACAGAAATTCTACATTCAGCCCGCAGACGGCGCACTGACCTTCCTGCGCGGTGATCTCGATTTCAACGGGAAGCTGAACGCTGCCGACCTTACGCTCTTAAAGCGCGGTCTGCTTTCCGGATTTGACCCGGTCTGTGCCTATATCGCAGACTGCGGAGACACCGAAAGCGCGGGCGATACACCGACTGTGAACGCAGAGGATGCGAGAGCCCTCTGCGATTATCTCCTGCGCGGGCGTGACGGCTTCCGCACGGATACGGTGCAGGTTCCGGCGGCAGATGCGGAGCCGACCGCCTATCTCTTCGCCTACTTTCTCGGCAACAATCCCGATCAGGAGCGGCTCTCCTATGCGGTCAGCCGCGACGGCTATCATTTCAGCGCACTGAACGGCGGCAGAGCGGTCTGGCAGTCGTCCGTCGGCACAAAATGCCTGCGCGACCCCTATATCTTCAAGGGGGAGGACGGTCTCTGGCATCTGCTCGCGACCGATATGAAGTCTTCGCTCGGCTGGAACAGCAACCGTGATCTGATCAGCGCAAAATCGACCGATCTCATTCACTGGTTCGATGAATCGCAGATCAAAATTGCGAATCAGTATCCGAACATGATGAACTGCGACCGCGCATGGGCTCCGCAGGCGATCTACGATCCCGAAAAAGGCTCTTACATGATCTATTTCGCGGCACGCGTGCCCGGCACAGACGACCGCACGATCATGTATTACGCCTACAGCCGCGACCTCATGAAGCTCGACACGACACCGGCGCTGCTGCTCGCACCGTCAAGCGGTCACGATGCAATCGACTCGGATATCATCTTCGAGAACGGCAAATACTATATGTATTATAAGGATGAGACGACAAAGGGCATTTTCCTCGCAGAAGCAGAGCATGCATCGGGTCCCTACAAGGAAATACATAAGATCTCGGAGGGCAGTCTCGGCGTCGAGGGACCGAACATCTACAAGCTGAACGGCGAGAACAAATGGCTGCTCATGTCCGACGCCTACGGAAACGGGTATTATGTCATGCAGGAGACAACCGATCTCGAGAACTTCCGCACTGTCAGCCGCGCCGATTACAGCTTCGATTTCACCCCGCGCCACGGCTATGTCATCCCGATCACCGGCGCACAGTATGACGCACTGGTGAGCGCCTTCCCCTCTGCGGGTCTGCACACCTATCAAACTGCGGTCGATCAGCCGGCCTTGCATGTGCAGACAGGCGGCACTGTCAGCCTGCCGGAGACCGTCACAGCGCGATACAGCGACGGCGGCAGAATGGAGCTGCCCGTCACATGGGATGCCGCAGCCCTTTCGCAGATCGACACCGCGCAGCCCGGCACCTACACCGTCACAGGCAGCGTGCAGGGCAGCGATTACAAGGATCCCTTCATTGAACAGCGCGCCGACCCCTTTGTGACCGACGGCGGCGACGGATACTATTATTTCACCGCATCCTATCCCGCATTCGGCAGCGTGAATAAAGGCTATGACCGCATCATTCTGCGGCGCAGCAACACCGTTGCGGGGCTCGCCGCTGCGGAGGAGAAGACCGTCTGGAAGGCGCACGGCAGCGGCATCATGGCAAAGCATATCTGGGCGCCGGAGATGCACAAAATCGGCGGGAAGTGGTATATCTTCTTCGCGGCAGGCGCAAGCTCCGACATCTGGGCAATCAGACCCTATGTGCTGGAGTGCAGCGGCGATCCCTTCACCGGCACCTGGACAGAGCGCGGGCAGATGCAGGCGGCATCGGGCGACACATCCTCCTTCCGCAGCTTCTCGCTCGACATGACCTATTTTGAGCAGAACGGGCATCACTATGTCATCTGGGCGGAGATCAAGGGCGATTCCTCGCTCTTCATGGCAGAGATCGACCCTGCTGCGCCGTGGAAGCTCATCTCGCAGCCGATTCTGCTCACGAAGCCGGAATATGACTGGGAAATGGTCAATCACCGCGTGAATGAGGGCGCTGCCGTGCTCAAGGCAAACGGGAAGATCTATGTGTTCTTCTCGGCATCGGGCACAGGCTCGGAATACTGCGTCGGACGGATGGAAGCCGACGCAGATGCAAACCTCATGGACACCGCGAGCTGGACAAAGCAGAAGTCGCCTGTGCTCAGCACCTCCGATCTCACCGGTGAAAAGGGACCCGGTCACAATTCCTTTGTCACGGATGAATCCGGCAATCTGCTGATTGTCTATCACGCACGCCCGGAGTCGCATGACAGGAAGGAATGCGGCACCTATGCGAGCGATCCGCTCTATGATCCCTGCCGCCACACGCATATCCGACAGGTATATTTCGATGTGAACGGCGTCCCGCAGATCAATCTGCGGCAGGATGAATTTCTCTCCGCCGGCAGCCGCACCGTGACTGCGACCGTGCAGGTCGGATAACAAAGAAGTGCCTCCGGACCCCATTGCAAAATACCCAGCCCCTAAGACGAATACCTATATAGAAGTTTTGCCCCTGAGTGTTACAAAGCACTCAGGGGCATTGTGCATATTTATGTTGCTAAGCTAAATCAGAATTTAGCGCGGAGCCCGCGCAGGCGCTTTTCTCAAGTCGTCCAAATATCCCGTGCTTGACAATGCACCGGCGACGGCGCTGTTCGCGCCTGTTTCGGTAAATGCCTTGATAATCGGCAGGATTTATTCAACAGCGACGGTGAAGACAAAAGCTGCGAATAGCAGCGTCATACCAAGCTGCTGAGCACTCTCTGTCAGTCGCCCGGACGGCAAAACGCCTGCACGGGCTCCGTGCAAACTCTGATTTATCGCCGGAAAATAGGCTTCGCGTTACTCCGCACGCAGTGCGCTGAGCTGCACCGCCTCCGGAAGCGTTACCGCGACTGTGCCGTATGCGGGCAGACCCTCCGGCAGCGGGAGCGCATATTCCCTGAAATCATCCGTGCTGTCCGCTGCCCCGACCGCGAGCGGGAAGCGCCTGCCGCAGATCTCAACCGTCAGCTCGCAGAGCTTGATCGGCGAGGCGGCCGAGAGCAGAAGCGTTTTGTGACCGCCGAGCGGCACACCTTCATAAACAGCATTGCCCGTCCAGCCGCGGGTGCGGAGATAGTGGCAGCGGTTTTTGCGCGACCAGCGGATCTCGGTGCTGTGTGCGAAATCATAGCGCTCTGCGGCAATGACCGTGCTGCGCGGAGCAATCTGTTCCCCGCTGAGCGCACATTCCGCGCAGAGCGGCAGATCTGCGGAGGAGCCGCCTGCAAAGAAGCGGTATGTGCCCGCTTCGGTCAGCATCCTTCCGCTGTGTGTATCGTATATTTGCAGGATATAGGCGGGAATCGCAACAGACACAGTCTTTGTCTCGCCCGCTCTGAGATGCACCCGCGTAAATCCGCACAGCTTTCGGATCGGGCGCGGCACCGCTGAGCCCGGCAGATCATAATACACCTGCACAACCTCGCTGCCGTCACATGCTGCGGTGTTCTGCACCGTGATCTCTGCGGTGCAGCCGCCGTTTCCGTCCTGAGCGACCGTCATGCCGCGATAGGCAAATGCCGCATAGGAAAGCCCGTGCCCGAAGGGATAGAGCGGGTCGCCTTTGAAATACATGTAGGTCGTGCCTGCCGCGGCAATGTCATAATCCCCGATGGACGGCAGCTCATGCTCCGAGCGGTACCATGTCATCGGCAGCCGCCCTGCCGGATTGTATGCACCCGAGAGCACGGCAGCGACCGCTGTCCCGAGATGTGCGCCCGCATGGGAGCTCCAGAGGATCGCGGGCAGCGTCTCCTGCTCGCGGCAGACCGCATACGGATAAGAGGAAATGAGCAGCAGCACGGTCTTCTCATTTGCTTTGTGCAGCTTCTGTGCCATATCGGGCTGAATATTCAGCGAGAGCGTTCTGCGGTCGTAGCATTCCTTCGCGACCTGCACGGGATGATTGCCTGTGCAGTAGATCACGGCGCCCGATTGTGCGGCAAGCTCTGCGGCGCGGTCTTCCCCGCGGCTCACGGTTTCGATGCAGAACAGGGCATCCGGCAGAATGCTGCGGCGCTCCGTGAAGCCCGCCGTGCCGTCTGCATCAACACGGAGGCGCTTTCCGTGGAGATATTCCTCGATCAGCGTGCCATCCGGCGTATGATACAGCCGGAAGGTCTCTGCTGTGAACCAGTCGTAGATGCGGCGGTTGTGCAGCTTCAGCGTGCCGTCCGTCATGCGCACATAGCGGCTGTTTTTCCGGGAATAGAGATTCTGCCAGTTTTCGCCCCAGTCCTGCAATTCAAAGACCGCATCCTCCGTGACCGTATCGGCATCTGCGCGGATGCTGCCGTCTGCATGTGCCGCGAGATATTTGCCGTTCGGCGCCTTGACCGCGACCAGATCCCAGAGGCTGTCCGTGACGGTCTCCCGATCGGGATATGCCGCACGGATGCCCGCGAGCGGCGAGACCGCATCCCGGAAGCAGCCGGTGTACCAGTCCATGAGGTTTTCGTCGGCAAGCGGTCCGAGCACAGCAATCTGCCGGGGCGCTTCTGCGGGCAGGAGCGGCAGCGTGCCGTCATTTTTCAGCAGCACGATCTGCTCCTTTGTCATTTGCAGATTGACCGCACGCGCAGCTTCATTGTCGATGCAGTCTGCCGTGATCGCGTGATAGGGGCATTGCGGGTCGAGCATGCCGAGCCGCAGCCGTGCATACATGACCTCCGTGAGCACACGGTCGATGTCCGCTTCGGTGAGCAGCCCCTCGCGCAGGGCAGTCTCCGCGGCGCGGCGCGTCAGCTCCGGCTCGTCGGTCATGATATTGCAGCCCGCTTTGACGGCTTCCGCATAGGCTTCTGCATGCGTCGGGCAGTAGCGGTGCGCGAGAACGGTCTGCTGGAAATCGGCACCGTCCGTCACGGCAAACCACAGCCCCCATTCCGCTTTCAGGATGCTGTCGAGCTCCGGGTTCAGCAGCGCGGGGAGACCGTTGATCTCGTTGTAGGCGGTCATAACGCTGCGTGCACCGCCGTATCGGATCGCCGGCATGAACGCGGCATAGTAGTATTCATATTTCAGGCGCGGCGGCAGAACGGAATTCCCGCTGACACGCGCCTCCTCGTGATTGTTCGCGCAGAAATGCTTAAGCGTCGGGATTGTTTTCATGTAGGTGTCATCGTCGCCCGCAAGCCCCTTTGTGTAGGCGGCAGACATTTCGCCCGCAAGGAACACATCCTCGCCGTAGGCTTCCTCGGTTCTGCCCCAGCGCGGGTCGCGCTCCATGTCAACGGTCGGCCCCCAGACGCAGAGTGCGCCCTTGTCGCCGCTGTTATGCCAGGCGCGGCACTCGTCTCCGGCAATGCTGCCGAGCGCCTCGATGAGGTCACGGTCAAAGCTCGCCGCCATCCCGATCGGCTGCGGCGTGACGGTGGAATATTTTGATTCCTCGCGCCCGACATAGCCGCGTGCGACCTCCGTGCCGATATAGAATTCCGGGAGCCCGAGCCGCTCCGCCGGGAACTGATGGGTTGTCAGAAGCCCGAGCTTTTCTTCTGTTGTCATCGCAGCGACCAGCGCCCCTGCGCGGTCTCTGAACGCCTGTTCATCTCTCATAAGGGAGTTCCTCTTTCTTTGATACTGTCCGGAAACCGGTTGTGTGCGGTTCCAAGCGATTGGAAACCGCAGTGCTGTGCATAGACTCTCCATATTATAGCATACAACTTCGCGGCGTGCAATATCAAAATAATCTTTTCTCTGCAAAATTGTGCCCTGTTAAGAATTTGATAAGAATTATACAGGATTCTGATAAAGACTCCCGCACGGTTTTCATGTATAATGAAAGCATACAAAACGGAAGGGAGTGTCTGCTATGGCATCGGTTCTGCGGACGGAAAAGCTCTGCAAGAGCTTCTCGAACGGCGGCGTGCAGCAGCATATCATCAAAAATCTCGATCTGGAAATTCTGAAGCAGGATTTCACCGTCATCATGGGCGCCTCGGGCTCAGGCAAATCCACGCTGCTTTATGCGCTCTCGGGCATGGATAAGCCGACGCTCGGCAAGGTCTATTTCGGCGAGACGGAGATCTCCTCCTACACAAACGATCAGCTTGCGGTCTTCCGCCGGAATCACTGCGGCTTTGTCTTCCAGAGCATCTATCTGCTTGAGAATATGGATGTGTTCGACAACATCATGACGGGCGCACTGGTCGCGCAGAAGAATTCGCCGGAGCTCGTGAAGCGTGCGGAGGAGCTGCTTTGCAAGGTCGGCATCGGTGCGGACATGTGGAAGAAATATCCGAATCAGCTCTCCGGCGGCGAGTGCCAGCGCGTCGGCATTGTCCGTGCGGTCATCAATGCGCCGCAGATTCTCTTTGCGGATGAGCCGACCGGTGCGCTGAATTCCTCCGCCGGCACCGATGTGCTCGATATCTTCACGGAGCTGCACGAATCGGGGCAGAGCATCGTGATGGTGACGCATGATCTGAAGACCGCGCTCCGCGGCAGCCGCGTCATCTTCCTCAGAGACGGCAGCATTGTCGGCGAGCACCGCATGCCCGCTTACGGCACCGATGATCTCCGGGCGCGCAGAGAAGGGCTCGGGCGCTTCCTCGATGAGATGGGCTGGTGATCCGAATGAACAAGATTCTGAGACTTGCACGCGCAAATCTGCGCCGCCACAAGAAAGAATCCGTCCTGCTCGGCATTCTCGTGATGCTCTGCATGACGCTGCTCTTCGGCGCAATCGCGGCGGAACGGAATATCCGGCAGATGTTCCCTGATCTGATGGAGCGCACCGAAGCGTGGGATGTGCGGATGTATATTACGGAGCAGGAATATGATCCGATGCTCCGCTCGCTTCTCAGAGAGGATGACCGCGTCACGGACAGCACCGTCTATCACTATATCTCCTCCGGCTCGACGCGCATCCCGGAGGAAGACGGCAAGACAAAGCTGTATATTATCACATTCATGACCGAGGAGAACGAGCGGCTGTTTGAGCACTATGAACCGCAGTCTTCGCTCTCTGAGGCGGAAATCGCCGCGATGGAGCACCCGATCATTGTGCCGCTCAGCCAGAAGAAGGCGCTCTCGCTGACGGAGGGCGGCAGCTTCACCGTCATCAGCGATTCCAAGCGGTTTACATTCACAGTCGCGGGATTCTATGAAAGCGGCTACTTCACCGAGCCGAAATTCATTGTATCCGATGCCGATTATGCTGTGATGAAAACGCTCTTCAATCAGTTTGCCGAGGTCGCCTGCAATGTAAAAAACACCGGTGATGCCGAGGCGATCCGCACCGATCTCTTTTCCCGCTGTGCGGAAGCAGGCGTCGCCACCGATCATATCGGCTGGTCGGATTTCAGATCCATGCAGACAGAGTTCAATGTGGAGATTCTGTTCATTCTGCGCATCATCGAGGTCATGGCGTGCATGATCCTGATTGCCGTCACCGTGATGATCGGATACAGCATCGTCAGCGATATCCGCGACCAGATTGTGAACATCGGCGTGTTGGAAGCGCTCGGCTACCGCTCCCGCGAGATTGCGCGCTCCTATGCGGCAGAGTATCTGATCATTGCGCTGGCGGGCTGCGCAGCGGGCACGCTGCTCGGCGCAGTCTTGCAGCGCGTCCTGATCGGCATTGCGGAGAACATGAAGGGCTGCACCGCCGGTCACGGCATTTCGGGCGCGGTGCTCTTCATCCTCCTTGCGGTGCTGCTGCTGACGGTCTTCCTGACCGCCTACATGAAGGCGCGTTCCGTGCGGAAATATCCGCCGGTGCTTGCCTTCCGCAAGGGCATTCAGAATCACCACTTCGGGAAGTCGCATTTCCCGCTGCGGCGCACAAGGGGCAATGTGCATCTCCGCCTTGCGATGAAGGGCTTTGCCGACCGTGCCGGGCGGCAGGTCGGGCTGACCTTTGTCATGAGCATCACATCCTTTGCGGTCGTGCTGAGCTTTATTCTCTTTCTTTTTCTCGGCAGAGGCTCAAATGTGGTCAGAATGATCGCCGGACAGGAGATGGCGGATCTCCAGCTTTCGACTGTCACGGGCATCGACACCGACGCCTTCCGTGCAGAGCTGGAAGCGATGCCGGGCGTCCGCAAGGTGCTCCCGACCACGCAGACCTCGGAGTATTTCTTCCATGCCGTCGGGCAAAATACGCCTCTCATTGCCGTGGTCTATCCCGACTATGCGGAAACAGAGAATATCATCCCCTGCGAGGGGCGTCTGCCGCGGCATGAGAATGAGATCATGGTGACAAAGCAGACAGCCTCGATGTTCGGGCTCCGTGCGGGCGATACGCTCACGCTGGAAATGAATTCCGTCCGCCGGGATTACCTCATCACAGGCATCGTGACCGCCGTGGTCAATGCGGCCTCCGTCTACATAACCGAGGACGGCATGCGGCGCATCTATCCGGTCTATCAGCCGGATTCCTTCCTGATCTACCGCAGTGAGGACACAGATACCGAGTCCCTGCGCGCAGAGCTCGACCGCAGATTCGGCAAGAGCGCCGAGAGCCTCGGCAGCGAAGAAAACATCGCCGCAGACAGCTATGAGGCGCGTGTGCGGCAGAGAGCCGAGCAGATCATCGCGTCTATGATCGAGCAGGACGGCGCGACGAATGTGGAGTATGCCATTCGTGTGGGCGATCAGGTGATCACCGGCGGCAGCAAGGAGATCAAGATCCGCTCGTTCCTGAATCTGCCCGAGCTGCTGGAATCGCTCATGGTTCAGATCAGCACGGCAGTCTCGCTGACGGCCAGGCTGTTCATGGGCATCTCGGCGCTCGTCGTCATGATGATCCTCTGGATCCTGATGGAATCGGAGATCCGCCGGCAGCGCAGAGAGCTCGGCATCATGAAGGGCATGGGCTATACCTCGAAGGAGCTGATGCTCCAGCTCGCCTTCCGCATCATGCCGACTGCACTGCTCGCCGTGATCATCGGCACGCTGCTCGCTGTCGGTGCGACGGTGCTGCTGGTCAGCTTCATCGGCAATGTTCCGGTGAATCTCCCGGCGGTGCTCCTGCTGGATTGCTGCATTCTGGCGTTCTGCTTCGGGTGCGCATATCTCGGCGCAGGAAAGATCCGGAAAATCTCGGTTTACGAACTGATGACGGAGTGATGATATGAAACACAGATACAAGAGAATATGTGCGGCGCTCGCGGCAGCTTTGCTGCTGACCGCAGTGTCCGGCACGGGTGCAGCCGGAGAAGCGGGCGCTGCACCGCAGAATGATACGGCGGCAGACACGGTGTCTTCGGTCGGGTCTGTCAGCAAGATGTTTGTGACGGCAGCGGCGATGCAGCTTGCCGATCAGGGAAAGCTCAGCCTTGACGCACCCGTGACGGAATACCTGCCCGAATTCAGAACGGCAGATCCGCGGTATCGGGAGATCACCGTGCGGATGCTGATGAACCACCGCTCCGGGCTGATGGGCTCCTGTTACAGCGATGACATTCTGCTGGATGACAGCAGCACCGCGGCGCATGACGGCCTGCTGCGGCAGCTCAGCGGGGAGCGCCTGAAGGCGGACCCGGGCGCATACAGCAGCTACTGCAACGACGGATTTGCGCTGCTTGAGCTGGTCGTGGAAGCGGTCAGCGGCGAAGCCTTCACCGATTATATCGCGGCGCATATCGCAAAGCCGCTCGGTCTCACGCAGACCGGCACGCCGCAGGATCTCTTCCGGGATCCCAGACAGGCGCCCGTCTATCGGAACAAAGCGGAATTTTTCCCCGATTACTGCATGACAATCGGCGCGGGCGGCGTGCTCTCTACGGCGGAGGAGCTCAGCACCTTCGGCAGCGCGTTCTTCACGGGGAATCCCGTGCTGCTTTCCGAGCAGGCAAAGAATGCCATGCGCACGCATGCCGAAGCGGATCCGTATGAGGACGGCTTCGGGCTCGGCTGGGATTCCGTCGGCGACCCGGATTATGACGCGGCGGGCGTGCAGGTCATCAGCAAGGGCGGCGATCTGGTCTTCCAGCATGCGGAGCTGCTTGTCGCACCCGATGAGGAGATCAGCATTGCCGTGACCTCCGCGGGCGGCAGCAGCAGCGCAAATACCCAGCTTGCCCGGGCGCTTATGGACATTGCGCTTGAGGAAAAGGGCATTTCTGTCACGCATGCCGCGCCTGAAAAGCTGCCTGTGCAGGAGACCGTGCCGGACGAATATCTCCCGTATGCGGACACTTATGCGACCGGCTCCGGGCTCTGGGCAATGACCTTCCCTGAGCAGAAATATCTGCGGCTCGACCCGCTGCATGACCCGACGGAGGAAGCGATGCAGTTTCTCTATGCCGGTGACGGCGGCTTCGTGCAGGTTTACGGCAATGCTGAAACCGGGACTGCCGCCCAGCCTGCCGATGCGCAGACGATCCTGCGTTTTGCGGAGCGCGGCGGCAGTGTCTATCTCACCGAGGAGCAGATCACGGGCGACGGCCTGCGCGGCTATCAGCACACGCGTGCAGTCTATATGGCGCAGAAGGCAGATGCACATGCTGTCAGCGCAGACGCACAGGCAGCGTGGGAAGCACGGGCAGGCAGACGCTATTATCTCTGCGGCGATTCCGCTTCCTCTGCGCTCTATGCGGATCAGTCGCCCGCGATGCAGATTACGGTCCCGCAGGAGGGCTATGTGAACAATTTGCAGATCGGGGACAGCACCCATGCGCAGGCCTGCCTGCACATCCCCTCGTCGGCTTCCCGCGATCAGTCCGATATGGAGATCTACACGGAAAACGGCAGGGAATATCTCGCGATGAAGGATGCGGGCACTGTCTATCTCTCTGAGACGGATATCCCCGATCTGCCGCGGGATCTCAGCACGGCGGAGTTGACAACCGGCGCGGCGCTGTGGTATAATATCGGCAGTGACTCCGGCAGCACTGTGCAGCTCGAAATCCCGGCGCGTGCGGCAGTTTATGTCTACGATCAGCGCGACCGTCTGACCTATTCGAGCTATATGAAGGCATACGGCAACACCGTTCCGCTCCCGGAAAACGGCAAGATCGTATTCATCGGCGAGACCGGCAGTGCAGTGGGTCTGAATATCAGCTGACAGCATGGGAGGTGCGTGCATGCACTATCAGTGCCTCATGATCGACGATGATGTGACCATCGCGGAGAACACCGCGGAATATTTCAATATGTTCGATGTCAGCACAGCTTTTGTCAACAGCTTCGAGGACGCGGTGCGCTTTCTGGAGACAAACCGCGTCTCGCTGCTGCTGCTCGACATCAATCTCGGCAGCCGCTCAGGCTTTGAGCTCTGCAAACAGATCCGCAGGCAGTATGATATGCCGATCCTGTTTATCAGCGCCCGCAGCAGCGATGACGACATCCTGACGGCGCTGAACATCGGCGGCGATGATTTTATCGCAAAGCCCTTTTCGCTGAGCATCCTGCTCGCGAAGGTGCGTGCGATTCTAAAGCGATATGAAAAAGCAGCGGAGGCGGCAGAGGCTGTCTTCGCAAAAGCTGCTTCTGCGCACACGGAGCAGACGCAGCTTCCGATTACGCCGGGGCTGGTGCTCGACCGCAGTCTGCATCAGATCCTGCGCGGCGGCTCCGGCACACAGCAGGCCGTCAGCTTAAAGGCGATGGAATACAAGCTGCTCTGCTACCTGCTCGAACACCGCGGGCGGGTCATCACGAAGGATGAATTCCTGCAAAATGTCTGGGGCGATCTGTTCATCGGTGAGGGCACGCTCTCTGTTCACATCCGCCATCTGCGCGAGAAGATCGAAGCCGATCCCGCCGCGCCGCAGCTCATCAAGACGGTGTGGGGCGTCGGCTATATCATGGAGGATCCGGGGACAGTATGAAGGGCTATCGGAGATTTCTTGCTGCGGCGGCGCTGTTTCTGACGGGCTGTGTGCTGCTCGCGGCATGGCTGACAGGCAGAACGCAGCTTGCCTGCGACAATGTCATGCTGAATGATCTTGTGCACTCGGTGCAGGCGCGCATGGATGCCCCCGAAACGATTGGCAGCATCCCCTGTGAGACAGAACTGCTGGTTTTCCGGAGCGGCGGGGAGCGGATCTATGCGTCAGCGGGCGTGCCGCCGGAAATTGGCACAGAGCAGGATGCTCTGCGGCAGGGCTGGCTCTGCATGGCAGTCACCGACGGAGGCCGCTATCTCGGCAGCGTTGCAGTGCCCGACCCCGGGGCAGCGTATTATGCCGCGATGCGACGCAGGCTTGTGCTGACGACAGCGGCGGTCTGCGGGCTGATCTTTCTGCTGCTCGCCGGCATCGGGCTTTATCTGCGGCAGCGTGTCGTGCAGCCCTTCCGGAATATGCAGGGATTTGCCGTGCGCGTCGCACAGGGCGATCTGGACGATCCGCTGATGATGGAGCAGGACAATCTCTTCGGCAGCTTCACCGAGAGCTTCGACATCATGCGGGAGGAGCTGCGGGACGCAAAGCGCCGCGAGACAGCGCTCCGGCAGCGCGAAAAGGAGCTGGCGGCATCGCTCAGCCACGACATCAAAACGCCGGTGACGGGCATCCGGCTGATCTGCGAGCTGCTCTCTGTCCGCACGGAGGACAGCTATCTGCGCGGCAAACTCGCGGATATTGACCGCAAGGCAGAGCAGATCCGCGTGCTGGCAGATGACCTGCTGACCTCTGCGCTGGAGGAGCTCGGCGAGATGCAGGTGCAGTGCAGAGACATCGCATCTTCCGTGCTTGCGGAGATCTGCAAGGAGCATGACACAAGGGGGCTTGTCCGCGCAGAGACTGTGCCGGAATGCCTGATTTTTGCAGACCGCAGCCGGCTTTCGCAGGTGATCGGCAATCTGATCAGCAATTCGTATAAATACGCAGGCACGGAGATTTCCGTGCGGTATACGTTCCGCGGACAGTATCTTGCAATGGAGATTGCCGATACGGGCGGCGGCATCCCGGAGGAGGAGCTCACGCACATCAAGGAGAAATATTACCGCGGCAAGCGCAACAGCGGCGGGAAGGACGGCAGCGGTCTGGGGCTTTATATTGCCGACGCGCTCATGCAGCGGATGGACGGGCAGCTGATCTGTGAAAACCGCGGCGGCGGATTCTGCGCGGCGCTGCTGATCCGGCTTTCACACTGAAAGAATACAGAAGCGGACATGACGCATCACAGCATCATGTCCGCATTTTTATACTGTTTCATCCGCGCTGACGGAACTGTCCCGGCGTCATGCCGCACTGATCCCGGAACTGCCGTGCGAAATGCTCATAATTGCGGTAGCCGGCATTCTGGCTCACATCCTGCACGGACATATTGGTCGTGCGCAGGAGCATCTTTGCGTATTCGATGCGGCTGCGGATCAGATCCTGAATGAACGGCACACCGAACTGCTCCTTGTAGATATGCTGAAACGAGGAGCGGCTCATGCGCGTCTGGTGCGCCGCCCAGGCAACATTCCATTCCCAGTAGGGGTTCGCATACATCTGGTTGCGGACGGTGAGCATCATTTCGTAGCGGGTGCCGCGCTCCGTCTGCTCATTCGCATGAATCTGATCGCTGAGCTTGTTGCACATGAGCTGAAAATAGAGATACACCGTGTCCCTGCGGAGCGGATGATCTGAGCTGTTCTCATCGGCGATCGCCTTGATGCAGAAGCTGTAAAACTCGGTGTAATCAACGGGAATGATCTTCGCGTAGGGGATATTGCGCGAGAGAAAGCGCTGCTCCTCATCCGCCTCGAAGGTAAAGTGCATCCAGTCGTTTGCAAAGGTCTGCTGCGGGAGACAGCGGTATTGCTGCGGCATGCCTGCAGGATAGATCATGACAGAACGCTCCGGCGCATACTGATCGCTGCCGTTCAGCGTAAAGACCGCACCGGTTCTGAGGATCAGCAGCAGACAGTCGCCGCTCCCGTTCGGGCGGTCGATCAGAAAGTCTGCGTCGTGACAGTGGTTATAGCCGACATTGTTGAGAATCATGCGGTATCCCTCCGTTTTGGGTTCTTGCCTGCATTATACCCCGCAGAATGTGCATTTGTCAAGTGTGTGTGCCGGGCTTGCACAAAAGATCATACAACTTGGACAATACAGCATTGTAATTCATATCTGAATCTGTTACAATAAAGACACAGCACGGCATCTGAGAGGGCATGCCGATTCACAGCCGGATGCGGAGAGAGGGTCGCATCCGGCTGATTTCAAACTCCCGTTTCGGAAAAATGCGCCTGTGATAAATCAGAATTTGCACGGAGCCCGTGCAGGCATTTTGCCTCCGGGAGGCGGAAAAGAGAATGTGCAGCAGCTATGTATGACGCTGCTGTTCGCAGCTTCTGTCTGCACCGGCGCCGCTGAATAAATCCTGCCGATTATCAAGGCATTTACCGAAACAGGCGCGAACAGCGCCGTCGCCGGTGTATTGTCAAGCACGGGATATTTGGACGACTTGAGAATAACGCCCGCGGGTGACTCCCCACTGGGTGGGGAGATGTCCGAAGGACAGAGGGGACGGGCGGTTCCGCTCCCCGCTAAATTCCGATTTATATCAGCACAATTCTGACACGGGACATTTCAAAAAAGGGGATTTTTATGAAAAAGCGTTTTCTTGCTTCTGCAATGGCAGTTCTGACCGGCGCTTCCGTGCTTTTGCCGGGGCTTCCGCTGACTGTACCGACTGCCTCTGCCGCCCTGCGCGGCGATGCCGACGGCAACGGCACCGTGAACAAGGCAGATGTGACCGCCCTGATGACCTTTCTGACAGGCGGCGCAGAGGTCTCCGCAGATGCCGACATGGACGGAAACCGTAAGATCAATGCCGCCGACCTCACGCTTCTGAAGCGCAGCCTCATGACAAAGGGCGAGGGCTATGCGGCACTGAAAATCAATGAGGTCTGCTCGACAAACAAGACCTCGCTCAAGGCTGCAAACGGCACCAGCCCCGACTGGATCGAGCTTTACAATGCGGGAGACACCGCACTCGATCTCTCCGGCGTCGGCGTCTCCGACGGCAGCAAAAACCGCTACAAATTCAAGTTCCCGGACGGCACGCAGCTCGCCGCAGATGCGTATATCATCATCCTCTGCGACGACACCGATGCGGTCTCGCCGGAGTATCATGCGGCATTCAAGATCAGTGCCGCGGGAGAGACTGTCTATCTCACCGCGCCCGACGGCAGCGACATCGACAGCGTGCCGCTCCCAGAGCTCGACACCGATGTGACATACGGCAGATTCGCAAACGGCTCCTCCGATTTTGCGCTGCTGAACCCGAGCCCCGGCAAGTCGAATGACAGTGCTGCGGTCGTTTACCGTGTCGAGAAGCCGGTGTTCTCCGCAGAGGGCGGCTTCTATGATGCAGCATTCAGCCTGACGCTCAGCGACGAAAACAAGAATACGATCTACTACACGCTCGACGGCTCCGATCCGCGCACATCTTCCACCGCAAAGCAGTACAGCGGCGCAATCGGCATCCGCGACAACACGAACGATCCGAACAATCTTTCCGCAATCACCGAGATCTCGCTCCGCCCCTATACGGCACCCGACTACAAGGTTGACAAAGGCATGGTTGTCCGTGCGGTCTGCAAGGATGCACAGGGCAATTACAGCGCTGTTGCGACAAACAATTATTTCGTCGGCAAGTCCGCGGCGTATTACACCGATCTGAAGGTGCTCTCGGTCTCGACCGATTCCGCGAATTTCTTTGACAAAGACAAGGGCATCTATGTGATCGGCGAACAGTATTACCGCTGGAAGCAGAGCGGCAGCTTTGATCCGAACATGGATCTCGGCGATGCCAAGAACCCCACGAACTACAACAGCGAGGGCAGAGAGTGGGAGCGCCCCTGCAATATCCAGGTCTTTGAGCAGGGCAAGCTGAAATACACAGAGGATGTCGGCGTGCGCATCTCCGGCAACTGGTCCACCGCCTTCCCGCAGAAGAGCATGACCTTCTATGCGCGCCGCGATTACGGCAGCAACAAGATGCAGTATGACTTCTTCGAGGGCGCTGCGGCGGATGCGGACGGCGCAAAGATCAAGGAATACAAGAAGGTCACGCTCCGAAACGGCGGCAATGACTTCGATCATGCCCGCATCCGCGACGACCTCAATCAGTCGCTTGCCGCGGGGCTGCATATGGGCACACAGGCAAAATACGACTATATCGTCTTCCTCGACGGCGAATTCTGGGGCTATTATTGCATGCAGGAAAAGCTCGATGAGAACTACATCGAATCGCATTACCATGTCGATGCGGACAATGTGACGACGATCAAGGCAGGCATCGAATACAGCGGTCTGGAGACAACCTACCGCGATTACGAAGCCTTCTGGAACTGGGCAATGTCCGCAGATATGTCAAACGCCGCGAACTATCAGCGGGTCTGCGAGACCATCGACATTGACGGCTTCATGGATTTTGTCGCATTTGAAAGCTACATCGTCAACTGGGACTGCATGCTGAACAGCAACAACTGGATGATCTGGCGTGCGGACGAAGCCGATGCCGCAAGCCCCTATGCAGACGGCAAATGGCGCTTCCTGCTCTATGACACCGACTATTCCGCCGGCTATGACGGCGTGAGCGGACTCTCCCGCAATTATTTCAAGCACATGGATCAGTCCGGCAAGCTGAACAGCATCGGCTCCCTCTTCTTCAAGCTGCTGAACAACGCGCAGTTCAAAAAGGCGTTCTATGACAGATATGTCGAGATCATGGAGACGAATTTCGAGGCGTCTGCCGTGAATGCGAAAATCGACGGCTATGTGAACCGCCTGAATGCAGCGGTTTCGGATACGATCCGCAGATTCAATGTCGGCATCGACTTTCAGAGCAATGTGAAGGTTCTGCGCAATTTCTTCGCGAAGCGCGGCGCATTCGCACTGCATCATCTCAATCAGCTTTACGGCATTCAGGATGCGTGGGCATCGGATTCCAACCTGATTGACCAGTTCGGCTGGAGCATCTGGATGAATGACGGCGCAGGCTCCATCTCCTATGAGGATGACGGCAGCATCACGGTCAATGTCACCCGCACGGGACAGTATGCGCAGGTATCGAGCGGCTCCGTGGAGATGGAGGCGGGCAAGACCTACAAGATCACCTACACCGTCCGCACGAACACGAACATCAATACATATGTGATGTTCCAGGAGGGCGGCAATGACTACACGAGCTACCTCTGGCAGGAGCACAGCTTCTCGCCGAATCCGCAGACCTTTACGGATACCGTGACCATGTCACAGAATGACGACAATGTCAAGTTCCTGATCGGACTGGACAAGGGCGTCGGCACCTATTATATCTCCGATTTCAAGCTGGTTTGCGTGAACTGACAAACAGCAAGCCCCGGTACATGTGAAAGTACCGGGGCTCAGTTTGTCGGAAAAGGGATCGCTCCGCGATGATGCACAGCGGGGGCGCCGCCCCCCGGCGGGGCTTGTCGATGTTTGCGAAGCAAACCCGACTGCTTTCGCATGGGGCAGCGCCCCTCTCCCGCCTCAGCAGCCCGAATCGACCTAATTCGCATTTTTCACGCAGCACCGCTCGTTTCAGCGCGCTTTTCCTGCAAAAATCTTCTGCATCGTTCGCTGAAACCGCGCATTTTGAACCGCTTTTCAGTCGCAGTTCCCAAAAAAGTTCACATGATCAGTTCACACGAAATGCATGCACCCAGCCCTCATCCAATTTAAAAACTACGATGATACGCGGAATTAAAGATCACAAAAAAAGAACGGTGAAATTCAAGCGGTTCCCGCGCAAAATGCCGTTCCGAGAATACAGGAGGCAACTGCTTTTATAAAGCCAGTTATGCTCTAATCCGGTGACATAACCAATCACCGGGCTTTTTTGCTGTCCGGCGAATTTACAATTTGTTTACCTTGCGATGAATACTTGATGCCCTTTTGTCTGCTATAATCATATCATAGAAATTACATCCGCAGTCAGGCGGGAAAGGAGTACAGAACATGAAATACAGAAAACTGTTTGCGGCGGCGCTGGCAATGCTGATGCTGGCAGGCTGCGCCGAGAACCCCGATTCCGGCATCGTTGTCCATAAGGACATGGAAAAGGTCATCAGCGAGGCGGAGAACAGCTCGGAGAGCAAGGTCGATCTTGCGGAGATGCAGCAGATTGCGACCGAGCATTATGAAACCGAAATCAACGGGGAGAAGCTCAATGTCTTTGCAAAGGTCAGCGCGGATGTGGCGATACCCGATGTGGAACAGCTCTCCGTTCTGCGGGTAAAGAAGCATGAATTTACGGATGAGGAAATCGCAAAATACCGCAGTGTGCTGCTCGGCGACACGCAGATGTATGACTATGCGTCGGCGAGACAGCAGACAAAGCGCGACATTGAAACACAGATCGCAGGTGTGCGGGAGAGCTTTGAAAATGAGCTGGCGCGTATCACGGATGCGCACGACAGGGCGGTCACAGAGGAAGCATACCGGGAGAGCATGGAGCGTCTGGAGCAGCAATACAATCACGCGCCGGACGAAGCGCCGATGATCCTCTCCGACGGCAGACTGAAAAGCAATGCCGCCGCAGCGCAGGAGGACCCGGGGAACAGCATCCATGCGTGGCGCTATCGGGTCAGACCGGACGGCAGCACTTTGCAGGAGATTACCGCGGATGCGAAAACCATGTTCTATGCCTGCAATGACCCCGCGGACGGCAATATGATCTCCTATTCCGTCACCCCGACTGCATACGGTTCCTACGGATTTATCCTTTCCGCAAATCCCGATCGGCTGGTTGTCTGTCACGGGCGCGGTGTGCCGGAGAATTTCATCGACCATTTCCAGTATGACGGCAGCCGCACCTACAAAGCAGTCGAGGACGATGCCTGTACGCTCTCGCAGGAGGAAGCCGAAGCACAGGCGGAGGAATGGATGGAAAAGCTCGGCATCACAGGCTTTATGCTCAAAGAGGGCGGGCGCTATGCGGAGCTGATGATGTACGCCGATGAGGAAAACACGCTCTACCGCACAAATTATATCCTGCGCTATGTCCGCAGCATCGGCGGGGTACCGCTGCGGCAGGACAGCGGCTCGAAATTCATGCAGGAGGACACCGGCAATTATACAAAATATTATTTCCCGCCCGAGATGATTGAAATCCGCATTGCCGACGCGGGGCTGCTCTCCTTTACCTATTACGCGCCGCTCGATGTGACGGAAACCGTCGTGGACAATGCGCAGATGAAGCCCTTTGACGAGATCAAATCCACCTTTGAACGCATGCTGCCGATCACAAAGGCGCACGAGGACGGGCAGGGCGAAAAAATCAAAATCAGCCATATCATTCTCGGCTATTCGCGCATCAGCGAAAAGGACAGCTGGGATACGGGACTGGTCGTGCCGGTGTGGGCATTTCTCGGCACCAAACAGCGGCTGGACGCGGACGGGCATGAAATCTGGGATTCCGAGAGCAGCCATGTGCAGCCGCAGATCTGCATCAATGCGATCGACGGCAGCGTGATTGACCCTGTGATCGGATATTGACATACATGATATAATAAAAGCAAATCCCATCAAATAAGGAGCAAAGCATGGCAAAACGCCTGCACGGGCTCCGTGCAAACGCCGGTTTATCATAGAAAGAGGCTTGCATAAAAACGGACATGACGCATCTGCTGCATCATGTCCGTTTTTTGTAATCACAGGAGCGCACGCTTCATCTGCGTGAGGTCGACGGCATTGATCCTGCCGTTTTCGTCAAAATCGCCTGCCTGCCAGTCAGTGAGCGTACCGTCTGCGAGCAGGAAGCGCTGCATCATCACGGCATCCGCAAGATCGAATGACCCGTCTGCATTGACATCGCCGCGGAGCCTGCCGCTGCCGCTGAGCGCCGCGATCTCCGATTCTGTCAGTGCGCGGCGGTAAACTGCCGCATTGTCGATCAGCCCGCTGAATCCTGCATCCTCCTCATAGAAGGATTTGCCGAAATACGCCTGCTGTCCGCTGCCCATATCCGCAGGGCCGGTCGTGAGCTCGGTGGTCTCTGCGGCGAGCACGCCGTCCACATAGAGCCTTGCGCTGCCGCCGCTCACGGAGAGCACATAGCGGTGCCACTTCGCGCCGTCAAGATCATGCCGCATGCCGCTCTCTCCGCGCCATGTGTCGGTCGTTGTCTCAAAGCGGAAATGATCCTGCGCGATCTTGAAGAAGGCGTATTTGTCGCGGCTCTGCCCGGTCGCAAAGGTGAAGAAATCGCCGTCAGAATCCGATTTTGCATCCATCACAACGGTGTATTCCCGGGTGCCGTCCAGCAGACCCGCCGGGAGCACGGCAAAATCTGCCGCATCGCCCGTGAGCTTCAGGACACTGCCCTTTTCCGCATCCTGCGCGAGTGCCGCGCCGCCCGAAAGCGTCAGGTCTCCGCCGTTCCCGGTGATGTCGGGCACTCTGCCGCCGGACACGCTGTCAAAGTCATAGGCGACTGCCGGAAGCGGTGCTTCCGCTGCACGGAGCACCTTGCCGAACACCTTGACCTCGTAAACGGTCGGCGTGTACCAGTTGTTGTTCGGATTGTTTTGCAGCGTCGCATTCTGCACATTCAGCCGCACATAGCGTGCCTCACCTGTAAGCATGTCGCTGTTGAAGCCGTAGGTGCTGTTGACGATGTCGCTGTTCTTGTCGGTGTGATCGAGCAGCGTTTTCCATGTGACGCCGTCCGTGCTGCCCTCCACTGTGTAGGTGTAATAGCCCTCAGAGCCCTTGCAGATATACCACGAGGTCTGGATATTCGAGAGCGCACAGACCTGCTCCAGATCAATTTGCAGATAGAAGGGCCACTTTTTGTAATCGCCGATCGCCGTGAACGAGGATTGATAGGAGCCGTCCACTGCCGACGCCGCGGAGGTCTCCGCCTTTGCCGCAAGCGAGGCAGATGCAGGCTTGTTCTGCGAGAGCAGCTCGCCCTCCTGCACGGGATAGAGGTCGCCCGTTTTTGTGCTGTAAAGGAAGGACGGGCAGTAGTCATAAAACGCAAAGCTGTTGTCAAAATAGAGCGGGCAGAGCGTTGTGCCCGAGGTCGAGGATGCCCGCAGCCAGCGGTAAGCGTGCATCAGATAATTCCTGTCCTGCAAATTCACGATCCAGCCGGACTGCGAGGAGAAGGTCGAGGAATTGCCGATGCTGCGCAGCCCGCTCCACTCGCCTGCAATGTTGTCCGTCACGGTGTAGGCGCCGCTGCTCGGATACCAGCCTGCCGCCTGCGAGGTAAAGAGGAAATAATAGCCGTTCCGCTTGATCATGTTCGGGAATTCGCGGTACTGATTTTCGTGCAGCGTCTTGACGACCTCCGTCACATCGCTGTAATCCGCGGTCATCCTGAAAATATAGATGGTCGCGTTGGCGCCCTGTCCCTCTTTGTTTGCCGCCGCAATCAGATAGCCGGTGTGTGCGGCGTCATCGTCAAAGAAGATCGCCATATCGCGCACCTGAATGCCGAGCGGATTGTAGACATGATGCACGGTGAATGTGCCGCCCGGGGTGCCGGTGATGACAAGCGCTTTGCCGTCTGCATAGCCCGAGGGCTGCTCCCAGTGCGCCCAGACAACGACCTTGTTTGCATGCGCAAGATATTCGATGTGTACCGATTCGATCTTGCAGCTTGCAAGGGCGCTGTTCTGCGAGGAATCCGCCGCATTGCGCGCATTGCCGAAGCGCCTGCCGTCGGAGGATGTGGTCTCCTCAAGATAAATATCGCCGTTTCCGTGCGAGCGCAGCGCATAGCTGTAATAGGTATTGCCGACCTTGTAGCCGCCGGTCTCGTATTGCAGGCTGCTCCCCTTCTGGTTGTCATAGCTGTCTAGACCCGCGGGGACCGCACAGGGCGTAAGCGACTTCACCGAAGAATACTGCGTGCCGTCCTTGCCTGTCACGGCGAGCTGATAGAAATACTCCGTGCCCGGCTGCATGTCGTTATCCGACCATGAGGTTCCCGTGCCGGTATAGACCGGGACAAAATTGCTGTCGGAGCCCGCCGAGCGGTAGAGCGTAAACTGCCCTGCGTCCAGCGTGGTCGCCCATTGCAGCGCCGCATGATCGGCATAGCCGCTGCCGGCGACGGTGTAAAGATTTGCCGCGAGCCCGATCTCCGTTGAAAACGCATCGACCGCCCGCTGCCCGGTATCGGCAGATACGGGCATGCCAGCGAGCATCATGAGTCCTGTGCAGACGGCGGTGACCCGCCGCAGGATGCTTCTCTTTTTCATAATAAAATCCCCCGATTTTGTTTTTTCTGCGACCGCATGCGGTCTGTATTTCCATTATATGATATGTTTTTACGAATGTAAGCGTGAACTATGGGTAGTTTTTTATCTTCAATCCAACAAAATAGCTTTTGAGTATCAATCGGTCATTTTTTGATTGCCCCTGCTTGTTCAGCGAGGGCATTATTTTTGTTTTTCAGGGGCTTGTCGATCAGCTTGTAGTAGATGTGAATATCACGAGGGATAGCTTTCTTTCTCGGATTTTCATCTATCGTTATATACTCGATCAGATCAAGCGCCATCTGTCTTGTAAGCTCCTCAGCACCTGCATAGCTTTTCAAGCGACGGATATATTCGTCCACATCGGCTTCGTCCTGCTTTGCCATATCAGTGTGCTTCTGCATTTCATCGCTCTCAGACTGCAAAGACTTCTTTTCGGTCTGATACTTGTCGAGCAATGTGAACGCCATATCTTCGGGCACCTTACCTGTAACCTTGTCCTCATACACACTTGCGATCAGCCTGTCAAGCTCTGCGATACGTTTGTTGATGTCACGGAGCTTTTTCTTGTCACCGCTGTGCTGTTCTGTATAAAGCCCTTGCTTTCTTGCAAGATACTTTTCTCTTGCCTTATCATCGTTCATCACAAAGTCGATCTGGCGCTTGATGTCGGCAAGAACAATATCCTGAAGTGCGTGTGCAGTTATGAAATGTGAGGAGCAGTATTTCTTGCCAAATCTCGCATACTGTCCGCAGGAATACCCCGTAACGGTGCTTTTACGCTTAGCAGAACCAGCCTGCTTGAACTTTGAACCGCAGTCCGCACAATAGCACAGACCTGTCAGCGGAAGTGTTATGCCTTGCTTTGTCATCTTACCAGTACTTACAGATGCTTCGATCTCGCGAACTTTATCCCACAATTCTCTGCTGATAATAGGCTCGTGGTTGTTTTCAACGACCACCCATTCATCTTCTTCCTTGCGGATAACCTTGTGATTTTTGTAGCTAACCGTAGTCGTGCGGAGCTGGGCAAGGTTGCCAATGTAAATTTGATTACGAAGTAAACGCTTTATCGTTTCCACGCTCCACAGGTGAAGACTGTAATGTGGCGTTTCTTTGTTCAGCAAGCTGTATCTGTAATCATCGGGAGTGAGGATACCCTCATCATTCAGCACTTGGGCGATACGCTTCATGTTATAGCCTGCCGCCCTCATTTCAAAGATACGGCGTACAACAGCAGCGGCAACGGGATCAATCACAGGTGTACGCTTTTCATCATCACCCTTGAAATACCCGTAGGACGCAAATGTCGTCCTATACTTGCCCGACTTTGCTCCCGATTCAACAACCGCCCTGATCTTCTTGGACGTGTTGGCGCTGTGCCACTCGTTAAAGACATTCATTATCGGCATCATGTCCATTCCCGAACTTGCGGAATTTGCAGTATCCACGTTGTCCGTGAGAGCGATGAAGCGAATGTTATACATTGGGAATATGTAATCTGTGTACTGTCCTACCTGGATATAATTACGACCAAATCTGCTCAAATCCTTGCAGAGTATCAGGTTTATTCTTCCCGTCTTGGCATCGTCGAGTAAACGCTGGACACCCGGTCTCTCGAACGTGGTTCCGCTAATGCCGTCGTCCACATACTCATCATAGAGCGTCCAGCCCTGCTGTGTAATGTACTCCGTGAGTATCTTTCTCTGGTTTTCTATTGAAAGGGATTCACCGCTTCTTTCATCATCCTTTGAAAGGCGCATATACATCCCAACTTTATATTCGGTCTGCTTTGGTAACATCAATAACTCCTTTCCTCCCAAAGCGACCTTATTCCATAAGACTATTATAGCGCACCTTATGGAATAAGGCAATAGGTTTTGGGAAAAAATTTTACGCTGTAACAGCCTTCGGAACAAGACCGAGCATTTCGCTCATCGCCTTATTCTCCGCATACTGATACATCACATCATTGATGTCACGATCACCAATGAAGTGACTATGCACAATGTATGTGCGTCCGTCCACCTCATAGGTGTTGACCTGAACGGGACAGTCTTTGTACTGCTCGTTCATCTCCTGCATTGTTCTGTTTTTCATAGCATTGTACTCCTTTAGCTTGTCTATCTCTATGCTTTAGAGCGAGGGGATCGCTTTCTCTATCTGCCCCTCTTTGTGTTGTTTGTTTATAGCTGTGCGGAACGGCAAGAGCCGTCCCATATCACAGCTATCGTTTTGTTGTCGGTCTATATCTTAAACCGCATAAGGGTTAGAGTTCCCATCGAAGAACGAAGTTTGTCCGTCAGCATCATCGTCCGACTTGTTGTCAGCATTAGCAGAACTATCGTCAGCCAGCTCGCCGATCTGCTCATAGGTCATACCGCTTGCGGTCAGCTTACTGATGAGCGTATGCTCCGCAGTAATAGCATCGACAAGCTCCTGTCCCTCCAAGCCGTACAGCTCGGTGAGCATATCGTAAGCGATCTGCTTGCTCTGCATAATGATCTTGCGCTTGCGTTCAAGTGCAGCTCTCACCGCCTTTTCGACGTTGTCGATCTTAGCCTGGTTGTCGCTCAGATTTCCACGCATTCATCTCACCACCCATCTATGTTTGGATTTCAGGACAACCCCTGATGATAATATTATAGCGCGCAATAAAGCCGTTTGTCTACTGGTATTGCGCTCAAACTTTCTGTTTCATTAGAGTTTTGCGTTCGACAGAATGTTATGGGGAATTTCAAAAAGC
>JAEEXH010000074.1 GCA_016291435.1 Oscillospiraceae bacterium | reverse complement strand
GGTGCTGTGGATGCTGTTCTCGGCGAGGGGGCATGTCATGTGCTGCAAATTCGCGCATGCGGTGCGTGTGCGCTATGGAATGAGGACGATATATGCTGCTGACAAAACTGCGTGAAATGACGGACGGGAAACGTGTGCTGCTGCTGGGCTTCGGCAGAGAGGGCAGGTCTCTTTACAAACGGCTCTCCGCTGTGGGGGGATACGCCGTGCTCGGTATCGCCGATCAGAACCCGGTCTCAGATGCGCCCGAGGGGGTCTCGCTCCATATCGGTTCGGATTATCAGAATGCAATGCGGGATTATGATGTGGTGTTCAAGAGCCCGGGCATTGTGCTGAAGGACGGCAGCAAGCCCGAACAGCTTCCCTGCCGCGTGACCTCACTGACGGAGCTGTTTCTTTCGGCTTACCGCGATCAGTGCATCGGCATCACCGGCACAAAGGGCAAATCAACCACATCCTCGCTGCTCTATCATGTATTGCAGACTGCAAAAATCCCGTCTGTGCTCGGCGGAAACATCGGCATCCCGACTGCGGATCTCTACGAGCAGATCACCCCGGAGACTGTGATTGTTCTGGAGATCGGCGTGCATCAGCTGGAATACAATCATGTTTCACCTAAGAACGCAGTATTTCTGAATTTGTACGAGGAGCATCTTGATCACTACGGCACATTTGAATATTATGCTTACTGCAAGGAGAATATCTACCGCAATCAGCGCCCCGGAGATCTGCTGATCTGCGGGCAGGAGGGTCTGCCGGAAGCAGGAGACTGTGCAGCAGAGGTGCTGCGCCTCCGCAAGGATGATCCCGCTGCCGATGTGACACTGCTGCACGGCGATACGGTCTGCTGCGGCGGCAGCAGCCTGAAACTGCCCGAGGATATGCTCCTGACAGGTGAGCATAACCGCTATAACTGTGCAGTAGTCTATGCGCTGGCGAAGCGCTGCGGGTGCTCAGACGCTGATATTTATGAAGGAATCCGCACCTTTTCACCGCTCCCGCACAGGCTTTCCTTCGTCGGAACATACAGCGGCATCCGCTGGTATGACGATTCAATCTCGACTGCCTGCGAAACCTGCATTCAGGCGCTGACAGCACTCCCGGAAACGGACACGGTGCTGATCGGAGGCATGGACCGCGGGATCAACTATACGCCGCTGATCGAATATCTTGCAGCTTCGCCTGTGCCGCACATCATTCTGATGTCGGATTCCGGCAGCCGCATCTATGAAGAATCCGCTGCATACGCAGAGCTTCGCGATAGAATGCAGTATGCAAAGGGGATGCCCGAAGCAGTCGCTCTTGCGAAACAGATTACTGCAAAGGGAAAGATCTGCCTGATGTCTCCCGCTGCCGCAAGCTATAATGTCTATAAGAACTTTGAAGAACGCGGCAGACATTTTCAGGAACTCATAAAGGAATAAGGAACAGACATGAAAACGATTTATCTTGTGATCCCGTGCTACAATGAGCAGGAGGTTCTCCCGGATACAGTCAAGCACCTGCGTGAAAAAATGGAAAATCTGATGGCTAACGGGACAATCACAAAGGAGAGCCGCGTGGTGTTTGTCGATGACGGTTCAAAGGACAACACCTGGGCGATCATTGAGCGCTACCACACCATCTATCCCGAGCTGTTCGACGGACTGAAGCTCTCCCGCAATGAGGGACACCAGAACGCGCTTTACGCAGGTCTCATGCAGATGCGGACACAGTGCGATGCGATCATTTCGATGGATGCCGACCTTCAGGATGACATCAATGCCATCGACGAGATGATCGAGAAGTTTGAAGAGGGCAATGAGATCGTATACGGCGTGCGGAGCGAGCGCGAGACCGATACGAAATTCAAGCGCGGCACGGCTCATGCCTTCTATAAGCTCATGAAGCTGATGGGCGTCGAGCTGGTCTATGATCACGCAGACTTCCGACTTATGAGCGCACTGGCACTCGACGCGCTGTCGCAGTATTATGAATCCAACCGCTTTCTGCGCGGCATTGTTCCGATGATCGGCTATAAAAGCACGAAGGTTTACTATAAGCGCGGCGAGCGCAAGGCAGGGGAATCGAAATATCCGCTGAAGAAGATGATCGGCTTTGCCACGGAAGGCATTACCTCACTCTCCGTCAAGCCGATCCGCATGATTACGGCGCTCGGCGTGATTCTCTTCCTCGTCAGCCTGCTGATTCTGCTCTATTCGTTCATCCGTCACGTCACCGGGCACACCGTTGACGGCTGGACTTCCACAGTCTTCTCAATCTGGGCGATCGGCGGCTTGCAGCTTCTTGCGATCGGCGTGATCGGTGAGTATATCGGTAAGATCTATCTGGAGACGAAGGATCGCCCGAAATACTTTATCGAAAAGCGGCTTCATAATGATAATAAAAATACAAAATGATAGAATTTCCTGTTTTTTTACGCAGGGTATTGACAAAACGTGAAAGATATAGTAAACTAATTATGTATGGAATCGTCAAGAAGGGGGCACTATGCCCTCTCTGCGTGTTTCATAAAGATTTGTAAAGGCGGTTGTTCCATGAGTTTATTTGATCGTATTTTTGGTTCCTACAGCGAAAAGGAGCTTGCAAAGATCGAGCCGATCAAGCGCAAGGTCCTTGAACTTGACGAAGAATATAAGGGCTTGTCCGATGCTAGTCTGAAGGCAAAGACGCCTGAATTCCGCGAGCGTCTCGCAAACGGCGAAACACTGGACGATATTATGCCGGAAGCACTGGCAACTGTCCGCGAGGCGGCTGACCGTATTCTCGGCAAAAAGCCGTTCCCGGTGCAGATCATCGGCGCGATCGTGCTCCATCAGGGCCGCATCGCTGAAATGAGAACCGGTGAAGGTAAAACGCTGGTCGCATGTGTCGCTTCCTATTTGAACGGCCTGACCGGCAACGGCGTGCATGTCGTCACGGTCAATGATTACCTCGCAAAAACGCAGTCGGACGAAATGGGCAAGGTGCTCCGCTTCCTCGGTCTGACCGTCGGCTGTATCATTCATGATCTCAACAACGACGAACGCAGGGAAGCATATAACTGCGATGTCACCTACGGTACCAACAATGAGATGGGCTTTGACTATCTGCGCGACAACATGGTCATCTATAAAAAAGACCGCGTGCAGAGAGCCCCGAATTTCGCCATCGTGGACGAGGTGGACTCCATCCTCATCGACGAAGCGAGAACGCCGCTGATCATCTCCGGCAGAGGAGACAAGTCAACCGATCTCTATGAGCGTGCAGACAAGTTTGCACGCACGCTGACGCCTGTCACCGTTGTCGAAACGGATGACAAGGAAGATCAGGACGAAGCCTACGAAGATGCCGACTACATCATCGACGAGAAGGCAAAGACTGCGACCATCACCCGCCGCGGCGTCATGAAGGCGGAGCAGTTCTTCGGCGTCTCGAATCTGATGGATATGGAAAACATGACGCTGCTGCATCATATCAATCAGGCGATCAAGGCGCACGGCATCATGCACCTCGATACCGACTATGTCATCAAGGATGACGAAATCATCATTGTCGATGAGAACACCGGCCGTATGATGATGGGCAGACGCTATAATGACGGTCTGCATCAGGCAATCGAGGCAAAGGAAGGCGTCAAGGTCAAGCATGAGTCCAAGACCCTTGCGACCGTTACCTTCCAGAATTACTTCCGTCTCTATAAGAAGCTCTCCGGCATGACGGGTACTGCTATGACGGAAGAGGACGAATTTCGCGAGATCTACAAGCTCGATGTTATCACGATCCCGACAAACAAGCCGGTCATCCGCATCGACCACCCGGATCTCATTTTCCGTACCGAAAAGGCAAAGTATGCTGCAATCATCGAACAGATCATTGCATGCCACGAAAAGGGACAGCCTGTGCTGGTCGGTACGGTTTCCATCGACAAATCAGAAAAGCTCTCCGATATGCTCAAGCGCCGCGGCATCAAGCACGAGGTGCTGAACGCAAAGTATCATGCGAAGGAAGCAGAGATTGTCGCGCAGGCAGGTAAGCTCGGCGCAGTCACCATCGCAACGAACATGGCTGGCCGCGGTACCGACATCATGCTCGGCGGTAACGCTGAATTCCTTGCGAAGGCTGAAATGCGCAAGCGCGAAATTCCCGAGGATATCATCACCGAGGCTGTCGGCTATGCCGATACCGAAGATGAGGAGGTGCTTGCAGCACGCGAGGTTTACAGAGAGCTCTACGATAAGTTCAACGCTGAGGTCAAGGAAAAGGCTGTGGATGTCAAGGCAGCCGGCGGTCTGTATATTCTCGGTACCGAACGCCATGAGTCCCGCCGTATCGACAACCAGCTCCGCGGTCGTTCCGGCCGTCAGGGCGACGAGGGCGAGAGCCGCTTCTTCCTCTCTGTTGAGGACGATCTGATGCGTATCTTTGCAGGTGACAGACTGGAGAACATGATGGCGCGTCTCAATGTGGATGAGAACGAGCCGATCGAGAGCAAGATGATGTCGAAGGTCATTGAGTCCTGCCAGAAGAAGGTCGAAGGCATGCACTTCGCAACCCGTAAGAATGTCCTGAACTATGACGATGTTATGAACACCCAGCGTGAGATCATCTACGGTCAGCGCAGTCAGGTGCTTGACGGGCAGGATCTTCATGCCTACATTCTCGATATGATCCGTGAGCTGATCCGCACGACAGTGCCGCAGTATCTGGCCGATCCGACTGATAAGGCAAGCTGGAATCTGGTCGGCCTCCGCGAGCATTTCATGAACTGGATCACTGTGCCCGAGGACTTTGACTATGACGCAGATACGCTCAATAAGACCGAGCGCGATGACATTATCAAAATGCTGATTGACCGCACCATTGCGGTTTACAACATGCGTGAAGAAGTGGTCGGACATGACCAGCTCCGCGAGATTGAGCGTGTCATCCTGCTTCGTGTGGTTGATACCAAGTGGATGGCGCATATCGACGATATGGATGAGCTGAAGCGCGGCATGGGTCTCAGAGGCTATGCGCAGAAGAACCCGGTCGTTGAGTATCGCTATGAAGGCTTCGAGATGTTCGATGCGATGGTCGATTCCATTCGTGAAGACACGGTGCATATGCTGCTGACCATTCCGATCGAGCCGAACCAGGAGGCGCCGAAGCGTGAACAGGTCGCACAGGCTGATGCACCGAATGCAGGCGCAGGCGACGGCAGCTTCCGTCAGCAGGCGACGGCAAAGAAGAAGCCCCGTCCGAATGATCCGTGTCCCTGCGGCAGCGGCAAGAAGTATAAGAACTGCTGCGCGATCAAGGAACGGTGATCCCGGGAATGGAGCGCACAGATATGCAGCAGATGGCTCTGGAATGTCAGCAGGAACTGACAAATCACATTCTTCCGTTCTGGCTGGGGCTCAGAGATGAACGCGGCGGGTTTTACGGGCAGATGACGCCGGATCTTGAAATCCATAAGGATGCGTCGAAGGGCACCATTCTTCATGCGCGGATTCTCTGGTCTTTCTCAAACGCCTATCTGGTCACGAAGAATCCCGCGTATCTCGATGCCGCAGGACACGCTTATGCGTTTCTGCGAAAAGCGTGGGACGAGAAGAATCTCGGCTTTTACTGGTCGCTCACTGCGGAGGGCGAGCCGCACGAGACCGATAAATATGCCTATGCAAATGCGTTTTGCATTTACGGTCTTTCCGCTTATTATGAAGCAGCAAAGGACGAGGATGCGCTTTATCTTGCAAATCTCTGCTTTGATACGATCGAAGCACATTTCTCCGGGCTGAACGGCTACGAGGAAACCTACACCGTCGACTGGCAGCCGCTTGAAAACGATCATCTTTCGGAGCATGACCTGCACGCATCGAAAACGATGAACACAACGCTGCATCTGATTGAGGCATATGCAGAGCTCTATCGTCTGACAAAGAACCCGACCGTCGGCGCTCCGCTCAGACGGCTTCTGCGCCTGACGGTCGACCGGATCTATGACCCGGAACGAAAGCAGCTTCGCGTGTTTTTTGATGAACATATGCAGGTGCTCGGCGATATGCACTCCTATGGGCACGACATTGAAGCGAGCTGGCTTCTGATGCATGGCTGCGACTGCCTTGGCGATGACGCACTGACTGCGGAATACCGTGAAATGTGCTATGCGCTGGCGGAGCATGTGCTGGTGGAAGCATTCAGGGACGGTGCGCTTTATAATGAGCGCTTCGGCGATACGATCGACAAGACCAGGATCTGGTGGGTGCAGGCAGAGACCGTGATCGGTTTCCTGAATGCCGCCGAGATCGCAGACATCCACCGCGGTGACAAAAACGCCGCGGAGATATACAGAAACGCCGCACGGACGGTCTGGGAATATATCAAGACATACCAGATCGACCGGAGACAGGGCGGAGAATGGTACGCGGAAACTGACACGAACGGACGGCCGCAGAGCGATTTCGACATGGCAGGACCGTGGAAGTGCCCGTACCATGACAGCAGAATGTGCATGGAAGTCATGCGCAGACTGCACTGAACAGGGGAATTACGGCAAACAGTCGTAACCATATCAACAAAAAAGGGGAGTTTACCATGAGCAAGGCAACCAAACTAAAGAAGTCACTGGCAGTTTTGTCCGCAGCTGCGCTGATGGTGACCGGATTGTCGGTCCCGTCAGTGAGCGCAGCGCACCTCGATCCGGATCACGACAACAATTATGACAATTTCGCCGAAGCGCTCCAGCTTGCACTTTGCTTCTACGATGCAAACAAGTGCGGTGATGAGGTGGCAAATGACGGCTACTTTTCGTGGCGCGGCAACTGCCATGTCAAGGACAAGGAGATCCCGCTCCAGCCGATGAACCCGATGCCCGAGCTGTACGGCGAAAAGCAGAATGACGGTTCAAATAACGGAGAAGGTCAGCAGGATCCCGACAACAAGGACAAGAAGGATGACGATACTCCGATGGGCGAGGGCAGCGGTGACGGCGGTGCCAGTGCTGCTGCGGGACTTTACGAAGGCGTCAATATGTCGCAGGAATTCATTGACGCAAACAGAAAGTATCTCGACCCGGACGGAAACGGAACGCTCGATCTGACCGGCGGCTGGCATGATGCCGGCGACCATGTGAAGTTCGGGCTTCCGGGAAGCTTTTCCGCTTCGACAGTCGGCTGGGGCTACTATGAATTCCGCGAGGATTATATCGAAATCGGACTTCAGAAGCATATTGAGGATACACTTCGCTGGATCAATGACTACTATATGAAGGCTACCTACCTCGATGATGACGGCAATGTTGTCGCTTACTGCTATCAGGTCGGCGAAGGTCAGAATGACCATAACTACTGGTGTGCACCGGAGCTTCAGGTTGACGGCACACTTGTTGCGACATCCTCATGCGCGGTCAAGCGTCCTGCATATTTTGCGACGACCGAAATGCCGGCGCCGGATCAGGCTGCCGGTGCATCCGCTTCGCTTGCGATCCACTATCTGAATTTCAAGGATACAGCACCTGAATACGCTGCAAAGGCTCTGAAGTATGCAAAGGCACTGTATGAGTTTGCCGTTGCAACGCATCAGGAATCCTGGAACCCGGGCGAGACCCCGAGCTCGTTGGTGCTCGGCTTCGACGGCGGTTTCTATCATTCCAGCTATGACTATGATGAGCTGTCTTGGGCTGCTGTCTGGCTTTACTATGCGACTGTTGCTGAGGATGAGACCAAGAAGCAGGAAGCATACGACAAGTATATCATGGATATCATCGCTGTTGATGAGTCCGTGACGCTTTCCGGCGACAGCAACTACGATCCGGAGGCACATACCGGTCAGGCACCTTCTCATCCGTATACCCGCTATATGAAGCGTATCATCCGCGATCCCGGCAATACCTGGCAGAACATCTGGGTACACTGCTGGGATACTGTCTGGGGCGGCGTGTTTGCAAAGCTTGCACCGATCACCAATACTGCCCGTGACTGGTACATTTTCCGCTATAATCTGGAATACTGGGCCGGCTGCCCTGCTACGGAAGATACTTCCAAATGGGGCTATGAGCCGATGCATTCTCATAAGTATTTCGGCACCAACGATTACCTCTGGAATCTCCCGATGACCGCAGATGAGATTCCTGCTCTGGAAGACAAGGAGGGCGGCGATTTCATCGCGAAGTCTCCCTACGGATGGGCTGTTGTCGCAGGCTACGGCTCCGCGCGATACAATACCGCAGCCGGTCTCTGTGCCTGCGTATATGCGAAGACCACCGGCGATGAGACATTCCTGCCCTGGGCAAAAGCGCAGATGGAGTACATTCTCGGCAAGAACCCGATGGGCTATGCATACGAGGTCGGCTATGAATACGACTATGCAAACCATCCGCACCACCGTGCAGCACACTGCTCCGCGACGCAGTCCATGGATGATCCGGATCCGCAAGAGCATATTCTCTACGGCGCTCTCGTCGGCGGCCCTGACCTGAAAGATTTCCACGACGATATCACCAAAGAGTATATCTACAACGAAGTGACCGATGACTATAATGCAGGCTTCTGCGGAGACCTCGCCGGTCTGTATCACTACTACGGCGCAAAGGGCAAGGAGCACGAGAAGGACAACCATATCATCCCGGATTGGGATATGTCCCTTCCGAAAAATGACGGCGGCACCTGTGAGGCGCATTCGGAGGTCTTTGTGACAGCCGCAAAGAATCAGGAGAAGGAAGACGGCCTTCAGGTCAAGGTTGTCATGCACAACAACACGACCAACCCGCCCCGCTTTATGGACGATATGGTCGCACGGTATTACTTCAACATCAGCGAGCTGCTCGAAGCCGGTGAGGATGCCTCGTATATCTCCTGCCTGCTTGACTATGACGCTGTGGATGCGATGTCCAGCGGCAAGGAGCACGCAACAATTTCCGATCCGATCAAGTATGACGATAACGGCACCTATTATGTCGAGATCAGCTGGAAGGGCTGCAGATTCTACGGAAGCAGAGTCATTCAGTTCCGCTTTGTCAGCAAACAGAATCCGGATAACGATTACAAGTCCATCTGGGATTCCTCGAATGACTACAGCTATCCGGATCTGATCTCCTTTGCGGATGATAATTCCGCGGCGATCGCGACTGATCGTATCCCGGTGTATGTGGACGGCGTACTTGTAAACGGCGTCGAGCCGGACGGCACGAAACCCGAAACAGATACGAACGGCAGAACGGGCGTGCTTTACGGCGATGTTGATGTGAACGGCGCGGTTGAGCTGCGCGATGCAGTGCTGCTCGCAAAGTCAATCGCATCTTCTGACGGAAGCATGCTGAGCGTCCAGGGCAGAGCAAATGCCGATATGGTTCTTGACAACACCATCGACGGCAGCGATCTGACGCTTCTGCTGAAATTCCTCGCAGGCTCCGTGGAATACGATCAGCTCGGCAAAAAATAAACTGTAACAGAAAACGCAGCGGCATGTGACACACATGCTGCTGTGTTTTCAAATAAGGAGAAAATATGATTCCGCTTGCAGAACGCCTGAGACCGCATTCGGTCGATGATATGGTCGGACAGCCGCATCTGTTCGGAGAGGGCTGCGCCATGCGCCGCATCATTGCGTCCGGTCAGATCCCGAATATGATTTTCTACGGGCCGTCCGGTGTCGGAAAAACGACCCTCGCACGGATCATCGCAGAACAGAGCGACCTCTCGCTGCACAAGCTGAACGGCACGACAGCTTCCGTCAGCGAGATCCGCGATGTGATCGCAGACAGCGGCTCGCTGTTCGGGTCAAACGGCGTGCTGCTCTATCTGGATGAGATCCAGTATCTCAACAAGAAGCAGCAGCAAAGTTTGCTGGAATACATCGAAAACGGAAAGGTCACACTGATCGCTTCCACAACGGAAAACCCGTATTTTGCCGTGTTCAATGCGATCATCAGCCGCTCGACGGTGTTTGAGTTCAAGCCTGTGACCGCTGAGCAGATCGTCCCCGCGATAGATCGCGCCTACCGCTTCTTGCAGGAGGAACGCAGCACCGATATTCATTGTGAGGAAGGCGTACAGGCGTTTATTGCACGCGGCTGCGGCGGCGATGTCCGCAAAGCGATCAATACCGTTGAGCTTTCGGTTTTAGCGGCCGCGCAGCAGGAGGACGGGCTCTTTGTCTCTCTTGAATCCGTCACAGGACTGACGCAGCGCAGCAACATGCGCTACGACAAAGACGGTGATCAGCATTATGATCTGCTGTCTGCACTGCACAAATCCGTGCGCGGTTCCGACGAAAATGCGGCTCTGCATTACGCCGCTCGCTTGCTGGAAGCGGGCGATCTGCTTCCGCTCTGCCGCCGGATGCTCTGCATCGCGAATGAGGATGTTTCTCTTGCTTATCCGCAGATCATCCCGATCGTCAAGGCTGCCGTCGATACGGCGTTGCAGCTCGGCATGCCGGAGGCACGGCTTCCGATCGCAAATGCAATCATTCTGATGGCAACAGCGCCGAAATCGAACAGCGCCGTGCTTGCGATCGACGCTGCAACCGCAGATGTTCGTGCCGGGCTCTCAGGCGATTTCCCGCGTGCGCTGCAAAATGTCCATTTCGACGGTGCAGACGCAAAGGTTCGCGGACAGCATTATCTCTACCCGCATGATTATCCGAATCACTGGGTGCAGCAGCAGTATCTGCCGGATACGCTTGCAGGCCGCGTTTATTATGAGTACGGCGCAAATAAGCAGGAGCAGGCAGCGAAGGCATACTGGGATAAAATCAAGAAATAGAAAGCGAAAAGAATGAGTATATTAGTCATTGCAGAGCAGATGGGGAAGCTGTTTCTGATTCTCTGTCTCGGTGTATTTCTCGCAAAGTTCGGAATTCTCGATGTGCATACGAAGCAGAAGCTGACAAAGCTGCTGCTGCATGTCACAACCCCGCTTATGATGCTCGATGCTTTCTGTGACCGCATGAAAATGCTGGAGGAGCAGGAGAACACCGCAGGACAGGTGCCTGTCGGGATGCTCTTTGTCTATTGCTTTGCGTTTTATGGCATTTTAATTGTGTTATCGTTTATACTGATATACGGCATGCGGATCCCGAAACAGGACAGGCGGCTCTATCTGTTCATGACCATCTTCGGAAATGTCGGATTCATGGGTTTTCCCGTGATCGAAGCAATCTACGGTACAGAGGGGCTCTTCTATGCCGCGATTCTCAACAGCGTGTTCAATATCATCATCTACACAATCGGCGTTGTGATGATGGGCGGTGTGTCTGAGACAGCAGGGGAAGGCTTTGCGTCTGCACTGAGGGGCATTCCGTGGAAGAAGCTGCTGCTGACCCCTGCCCTGATCGGAACTGCGGCCGGCGTTCTGATTTTCGTGCTGCATATCCATCTTCCCGCGCTGATCGCAGACACCTGCGATACGCTCGGCGGGCTGACCTCTCCGCTGGCCATGCTGGTGGTCGGTGCAAATCTCAGCGGTGTAAAACCCAAAGAGATCGTCACGGATATGCGCCTCAATGTGTATGTGCTGCTGCGTGAAATCGCAGTTCCGCTTGTCTTTTGGCTGATCTGCAAACAGTTTGTTTCGCATGAAGTGCTTGCTCCGACGCTGCTCATCATGAGCTGCATGCCTGTTGCCAATACCACAGCACTCTTCGCGACCGAATATAAGGGCAATGAAAAGCTGGCGTCACAGGCGATTTTTCTGACAACACTTGTGTCATTGGCGACACTTCCGCTTGTCATGTGGATCGCAATATAAATACTGCTGAAAACCGACGGTGCCGACTGTCGGTTTTTTGTTGTTTTCATGGGACGATGCGCCGAAACATTGATTTCAGCGGGAAAATGTGGTATAATGTGTGTAACCAAATTTCATGAAAAGGAGTTTCACACAATGGATATTATGGAAAAATCCCTCAGAGCACATGAGGAATGGGCAGGCAAGCTGAGCTTCCGCTCGAAGGTCGCAATCAAGGATAAGGATGCACTTTCTGTTGCGTATACGCCCGGCGTTGCACAGCCCTGTCTTGAGATTCAGAAGAATCCGGCACTTTCCTATACACTGACCGGCAGACACAATCTGGTCGCTGTCATCACAGACGGCACCGCTGTGCTCGGTCTCGGCGACATCGGCCCGCTCGCAGCAATGCCTGTCATGGAGGGCAAATGCGCTCTGTTCAGCGAGTTTGGCGGCGTCGATGCCGTTCCGCTGTGCGTGGACTCCAAGGATCCCGACACCTTCTGCAAGACCGTTGCGCTGATCGCAGGCAGCTTCGGCGGCATCAACCTCGAGGATATCTCCGCACCGCGCTGCTTCGAGATTGAGCAGAAGCTCAAGAAAATGGTCGATATTCCCGTGTTCCATGACGATCAGCACGGCACTGCCGTTGTTGCATCCGCAGCGATCATCAACGCATCGAAGCTCGCGGGCAAGCAGCTCTCCGATCTGCGCGTCGTCATCAACGGTGCAGGCGCAGCAGGCGTTGCAATCGCAAATATGCTGCTCTCTATCGGCGTGCAGGATATCATCATGATCAATTCCAAGGGCATCATCTGTGAGGGTGACAAGCTCTCCTCTGAGGCACTGACCGATCTTTCCAAGCGCACGAACAAGACCCATATGCACGGCTCGCTGGCCGATGCCATGAAGGGCGCAGATGTGTTCATCGGAGTCTCGAAGCCGGGTCTTGTCACACAGGATATGGTGCGTTCGATGAACCGTGATCCGTTCATCTTCGCAATGGCAAACCCGACCCCGGAGATCATGCCTGACCTTGCAAAGGAAGCCGGCGCATTTGTAGTCGGCACCGGCAGAAGCGACTTCCCGAACCAGATCAACAATGTGCTTGCTTTCCCGGGCATCTTCAAGGGCGCATTCTCCGTCCGTGCCTCCGATATCACCGAGGGCATGAAATATGCGGCCGCCAAGGCAATCGCAGACTGTGTGCCTGCGGATAAGCTGTCTCCTGAGTATGTAATCCCGCAGCCGTTTGATCCGGCTGTCGCAGAGCATGTCGCTAAGGCAGTCGCAGAGGCTGCCGTGAAAGACGGCGTGGCGAGAATCTGATGCTCCAGATTCACAGTTCTGTCCTGCGTATGATCCTGCTCGGGATCAGCGTGTTGGGAATTGTCTTTTTCCTGTTTCCGCTGCTGCTCCGCATCGTTAATATCGGTAATCTCTTCGGGCTCTTCATAAGTATAATGCTGCTAGTGTTCACTGCGTGGAACGGGAAAATCGCCAAGCTGCTCTCTGCCGTCTGGGAGAAAAAGGCAGGACGCATCACACTGCGCACGCTCGGAATCCTGTTTCTGCTCGGTGTATTGCTCTGCCTGATCCTCTCAGTTTCCATGATCCGTGCAGCGCATAAAAAGCCGCAGGGAACACCGCAGGCTGTTGTTGTCCTCGGCTGCAAAGTACGTGGAACGGTTCCGAGCCTCATGCTCTGGCGCAGAATCCAGGCAGCAAACGACGCTCTGCAAGCGTACCCGGATGCGGTCTGTGTGGTGTCCGGCGGAAAAGGGGACGGAGAGGAGATCTCCGAAGCGCAGTGCATGGCAAACGAACTGCAAAAGCTCGGTATTTCTGCTGACAGAATTCTTTTGGAGGATCAGTCTACCTCGACCTCGGAGAACCTGCGCTTTTCTAAGAAGATCCTCGCTGATAACGGCATCACCGGCGAACTGGTGATCGTCACGGACGGCTTTCATGAGCGGCGCGCACAGTATCTCGCAAAGCACGAAGGCATCTCGGAAACGTCAGCAGCATCGGCATCAACCGCTTGGTACCTGCTCCCGACCTACTGGGTGCGGGAATGGTTCGGGCTCGTGCATGCATTTGTGCTCGGAAACTGAATAATCCGTGAAATTCCCGCTGTATGTGCTGCGAAATATTGACTTTTTTGCGATTTTGATATATAATAGCAAGGTAAAATGTTTCATCTAAAGGAGGCTATTTGCTATGAGCAAAATCCGTATCGGCATCGTCGGCTACGGCAATCTGGGTAAGGGTGTTGAGCTGGCAATCCGCAAGAACCCTGACACTGCACTCAGCTTTGTCGCAACCAGACGCAGCCCGGACAGCGTGAAGATCGCAACCGCAGGCGTCCCTGTCTATGCGTATGACGATCTCAAAAATCACACTGACGAAGCAGATGTTGTGATCCTCTGCGGCGGCTCTGCGACCGATCTGCCGCACCAGACACCGGAGCTCGCCAAGCTCTTCCATGTTGTTGACAGCTTTGATACGCACGCACGCATCCCCGAGCATTTCGCTGCGGTCGATGCAGCAGCGAAGGAAACCGGACACGCCGCAATGATCTCCGTCGGCTGGGATCCGGGCATGTTCTCTCTCGCAAGACTCTACGGCAACTGCATTCTCCCGGACGGTAAGGATTACACCTTCTGGGGCAAGGGCGTTTCGCAGGGTCACTCCGATGCAATCCGCCGCGTCAAGGGCGTGAAGAACGGCAAACAGTATACCTGCCCTGTGCCGGAAGCCCTGGAAGCAGTCCGCAGCGGCGCACAGCCCGAACTCACGACCAGACAGAAGCACACCCGCCTCTGCTATGTTGTCCCGGAGGAGGGCGCAGATCTTGCTCAGATTGAGCACGACATCAAGACCATGCCGAACTATTTTGATGAGTACGACACCACCGTCAACTTCATCACTGAGGAAGAGCTGCTCCGCGACCACGCAGGTATTCCGCACGGCGGTTTCGTTATCCGCAGCGGCAAGACCGGGGCAAACGATGAGCACACCCATGTCATCGAATACAGCCTGAAGCTTGACTCAAATCCTGAGTTTACCACCAGTGTTCTGGTCGCATTTGCACGCGCAATCAAGCGCTTTGCAGATGAAAAGTCGTTCGGCTGCAAGACTGTTTTTGACATTCCGCCTGCATATCTCTCCCCGCTTTCCGGTGAAGATCTCCGCGCACACTTGTTGTAATATCATGCAAGAAACTGCGGAAGTAAGCAGAAAGCCCTCGCTTTTGTTTGGTAAAATCGCCTAGTTTGACCTGGAATCCGATATATTTCTGATTCAAACATCCGAAAAATCCGATTAAATTTGACAAATGCGGCGGTTTGGATTATAATACTTTTAGATTTTTGTTTTAGGAGGATTTCCCCATGAAGAAGAATGAACTCATTGCTGCTATTGCTGCAAAGGAAGGCTGCTCCAAGAAGGAAGCTGATAAGGCTCTGAACCTCGTTCTGGATGCAATTCAGGATGCACTCGTCGCAGGCGAGAAGGTTTCCATCACCGGCTTCGGCACCTTCGAGGTTCGTGAGCGTCCGGCAAGACAGTGCAAGAACCCGGCTACCGGTGAGATGATGACCACTGAGGCCTGCAAGGCTCTCGCATTCAAGGCTGGCAAGACCCTGAAGGACGCTATCAACGGCTAATCCTGAACACTATGCTCTGACAGGTAAGACTGAGGAGGAACTACACTATGGCAACAAAGTCTAAGAAGACAGAAGATGCTGTCGAAAAGGCAAAGGCAGTGACCGCTGAAGCTGCTGAGAAGGTCAAGGCTGTCGCTGAGGACGCTGCAAAGAAGGGCGAGGCTGCTGTTAAGGCAACTAAGCGCACTGTCAAGAAGGTTGCAGAGTCTGCTGCTGAGAAGACCACCGCTGTCAAGAAGGCTGCAACCGCGAAGAAGGCTGCAAAGAAGGCTGAGATCACAACGAAGGTTGTCATCGAGCTGGCTGAGAATTCCGCTTCCGCTGATACGCTGATTGAGCGTGCAAAGGAAGACTGGTCTGCAAAGGGCAACTCTCTTGAGGACATCAAGGAGCTCTCTCTGTATGTCAACGCGACCGAAGGTATGGTTTACTATGTTGTAAACGATGATTACCTCTCCGGCTCCTTCGCATTCTGATTTTCAAAGAATAAAAAAACGCGCATCGGGAACACACCCGGTGCGCGTCAGCTTGTCGAAAAAGCTCCGTAAAGTCAAAGAGCCTATGATTAAAGTTTCGCTCAAGCCTTTTCCAAAGGCTTGCGAGAGTCCAGAGGCGAGCAGCCTCTGGTC
>JAEEXH010000073.1 GCA_016291435.1 Oscillospiraceae bacterium | reverse complement strand
TGAAATCTCCGGTGTGGAGGATCGTCCCGCAGGGAGTCCTCACCGCTATCATGCACGAGTCGGCTATCGAATGGTTCACTCGTATGAATTCGCATTTGAAAACTCCCAGTTTCACGACTGATCCAGCTGATACCGTCACAAGCTCCCTCTGACCCAGAAGGTGGTGCTCGGCCAGCTTGTTTTCGAGTATCCCGAGAGTGAGCCGAGTTCCGTATACCGGTATGTTGAGAGTTTTCAGAAGATAGGGGATCGCTCCTATATGGTCTTCGTGGCCGTGGGTGATCAGAAGGCCTCTGATCTTTGACGCGTTCTTTTCAAGGTATGTGAAATCCGGGATCACAAGATCGACGCCCAGCATTTCATCATCGGGGAACGCGATACCGCAGTCTATGATTATGATGTCTTCCTCATACTCTATGACTGCTAGGTTCTTTCCTATCTCGTTGAGTCCGCCCAGCATTGCAACGCGGACTTTTCCTGTTTTTTTCTTAGACACTGTATATTTCCTTTCTGCGAGGGCCAAATGGGCATGATGCTCCCCGAAGCGCACGGAAACAGACGCGTAAAAACGCGCACATGAAAAGTGCGTAGGAGCAACGGGTATTCCGCGACCGGCATCCCGGATCCCCTGCTTGTCGGCAGCAGGTTCAGCGGCAGTCACGACTATGTTTTCTGATTTAACAACTGATTTGTGTGACCCTCGTCGGCGTACCTCCACAAATCAACCCAGTATATTGTACCACAAAATACTGGCCCGGTCAACCCCTGCGAAAAATGCGTTGCAGTAGACACAGAGATCCCGCCCGGAAGGGCGGGATCTGCAGTACGGTATTCTGTTTTGGTTATCTTGCCTTCGTCCTTATTTCCTCAAGTGCCTTTGCGAGGAATTCCTCTGTGGGCATGGCTCCCAGGTCCTCGCCTGCGCGGGTCCTGACGGATACCGTGCCTGCGGCCCTGTCTCTCTCTCCGACGACCAGCATATACGGTGTCTTGGCGAGCTGGGCTTCCCTGATCTTGTACCTCATGGTGTCTGTCCTTGAATCGCAGTGGACTTTAAGGCCTCCGGCGTACAGTTTGTCGGCCACTTCGCGGGCATAGTCAGTATACTCCGGAGATACCGGGATGACTTCGACCTGCAGCGGAGCGAGCCACATGGGGAACGCACCTGCATATTTTTCGATGAGAAGAGCGAGGGTCCGCTCATAGCATCCGAGGGAAGTGCGGTGGATGATGTACGGGAGTTTCTGCTGGTTGTCCGAGTCTGTGTAGTACATACCGAATTTCTCAGCCAGCAGCATGTCGATCTGGATGGTGACGATGGTGTCTTCCTTGCCGAAGACGTTCTTATACTGGATGTCCAGCTTGGGACCGTAGAAGGCGGCTTCGTCGATGCCGATGGTATATTCCAGGCCCAGGTTGTCCAGGATGCGGCCCATCACCGCCTGCGCCTCTTCCCACTGCTCCTTGGTGCCTTCGTACTTGTTCTTGGGGTTGGCGGGGTCCCACTGGGAGAAGCGGAACGTGCAGTCCTCCAGCAGGCCTACCGTGCCCAGCATTTCCTTGGCCAGCGCCAGGCACTCGCGGAACTCCTCCTCCAGCTGATCGGGACGTAGCACCAGATGGCCTTCGGAGATCGTGAACTGGCGCACGCGGATCAGGCCGTGCATCTCGCCGCTGTCTTCATTGCGGAACAGCGTGCTGGTCTCGCCCAGGCGCATGGGCAGGTCGCGGTAGGAGCGCATGCGGTTCAGGTACACCTGATACTGGAAGGGGCAGGTCATGGGACGCAGGGCGAAGCATTCCTTCGTCTCGTCGTCCGGGTCGCCCATGATGAACATGCCGTCGCGGTAGTGATCCCAGTGACCGGAGATCTTGTAGAGATCGCGCTTTGCAAAGAGCGGGGTCTTCGTGAGCTGGCAGCCCTTCGACTGCTCGTAGTCCTCGACCCAGCGCTGGAGGAGCTGAATCACTCTTGCGCCCTTCGGCAGCATGATCGGGAGACCCTGCCCGATGTAATCGACGGTGGTGAAATATTCAAGCTCTCTGCCGATCTTGTTGTGATCGCGCTTCTTCGCTTCTTCGAGCATGTCAAGATGTGCGGTGAGCTGTTCCTTCTTCGGGAAGGCAATGCCGTAGACGCGCTTCAGGACCTTGTTCTGCTGGTCGCCGCGCCAGTAAGCACCGGTGCAGGAGGTGAGCTTATACGCCTTGACAAGACCTGTGGAGAAGAGATGCGGGCCCGTGCAGAGGTCAACATATTCGCCCTGCTTGTAGAAGCTGATGGTCTCGCCCTCGGGCAGCTCCTCGATGAGCTCGACCTTATAGGGCTCCTCGCGCTCCTGCATGAGCTTCAGAGCTTCCGCCTTCGGGAGGGTGAAGCGCTCGATGCGCAGGTTCTCCTTGACGATCTTCTTCATCTCGGCTTCGAGTGCCTTCAGGGTATCTGCGGTGAAGGGCTCGTCGGAATCGAAATCATAATAGAAGCCCTTGTCGATCGCGGGACCGATGGTGAGCTTGACGGCAGGGTAGAGGCGCTTGACCGCCTGTGCAAGGATATGCGCTGCGGTGTGGTTGAAGATATGTCTGCCCTCTGCGTCCTCGAAGGTGAGGAGCTTCACCTCTGCATCGCCTGTGAGCTCTGCGGTGAGGTCACGCGGCTCGCCGTCAACGAGTGCTGCGATATGATCGCGGGTGAGCACGCCGGCAGCCTTCGCTGCTTCGTAGACCGTCATGCCGGCCTCTGCTTCAAATACTGTTTCTGCAAACTGGATTTTCATGTTCGGTACCTCCTGTGATTATTTTGTATGCAATTCGCAATTTGCAATGCGCAATTCGCAATGAATATGTATAGTGCAGGTTAGATTCAGCGGCGCCGGTGCAGACAAAAGCTGCGAACAGCAGCGTCATACCTAGCCGCTGAGTACTCTTTGTTGTGCCTCCCGGAGGCACAGCGCCAGCCCGGGCTCCGGGCATAAAAGAACCCGTACCCAAAACAGTGGCAATCGAAGACACTGTTCGGGGTACGGGCTTGTAAGCGTTACAAACGCGCACGGTTCCACCCGAGCGTTTCACTCATTCCCGTCAGCTTTACGCGGCAGCGGTGGTATCGTCGCGGGGTTCCGGTGAATGCCTTTCAGCGGGTCAGCATTCTCTCTTTCGACCGGATGACCGGCGGGACATGTCCTCTGTCATGTTCTGCGCAAAACTTCGGATTACACTTATTATACCACGCCGCAGCGGAATTGTCAAGCGGGTATTTTGCTTTCGGCAATTTATACAATCCGGCTTGCGCTTCCGCAGGATTCTTTGTCGCTTGCGCCTTTTCACAGAGGTGGCAAATGGCAAATGGCAAACGGGAAAAGCGATTCTGTCTGCGCACTCACCCTGTTGTCTGACGGTTCGGGAGCGACCATTCGGAGCAGTGATTGCGCTGCTTTACCACGATGCCGAGCGCCTTTGCCGCCCTGTAAAGCGTGCGCTTGCTGATGTTCTCACCGGCAGCGCAGTCATAGATCTCGCTGACGGGCAGGGAGGGGTGCTTCGTGAGCAGCTCTCTCAGGAAGTTGACACAGCGGTCGCGCTCGGCCATGTGGCGTTCCCCGCCCGAGAGCAGCGATTCTGTTCTGATCTCATATTCCCCGAGATACTCGAATTCGCCCTCCTCGCCGATCTTGAAGGCAACAGGCGGTCCCTCCGGCGCAAGAGAGTTTTTCACCTGCACAACGACCCTGTTTTCGGCGTGCTCCGGGTCTCTGCCGACAAGCAGGACAGATCTGGCAGCAGCCGTGATGTCGATGCTGCCGAGCCCGCGGTAGATCGAGCGCAGGTCGCACTTCTTGTTCATGTGCCCGATGAGGACAATGGCGCAGCCGAATTTCTCTGCCAGCATCGAAAGATAGTGCATCACGGGACGGATCTCATTGGCTCTGTGCATGTCCACATGTTCGCCGAGATAGGCTTGCAGCGGGTCGAGGATCACCAGCTTCGGCTTCATCTGCGAGATGACTTCATAGAGCATCGTGCTGCGCATGTCGGCATTCTCCTTCATCTCGTTGATCGTGACCAGACCGCGGCAGTTCCCGCCGAGCCGCTTCACTCTGGGGATGATCGTGTCGGCAAGACCGTCCTCTGCATTCTGATACAGGACAATCTCAGGCGCATGGACAGCAGTTTTTGTGTCGGGAAACTGAGCCCCCTGCGTGACGGCGGATGCGATGGCAAGCGAGAGCGTAGACTTGCCTTCACCCGGGTCGCCCATCATGATCGTGACCTTGCCGAGGGGAATGTAGGGATACCAGAGCCAGTGTGTTTCTGTCGGTTCCACGCTGTCGAAGAAGATCAGGCTTTGCTCAATTGTGTCGTTCATAAGGAACTCCTTTCTCAATGAGGCGGAAAAACGGATGTGCTCTCATAAATAGTCCCTTTTTCGACAAAACTTGTACGTCAGCGTACAACTTTCACAGACAGTTCACAATAAGTTTACATCTTATTCATATTCACTTTTACAGCGTAAAGCCGTTTGCCATTTGCCATTTGCCGCCTCTTTGGAAATTATCTCCCTGTACCCATTGCATTTTTCCGGGGAGTATGCTATAATAAAGTATTATAATGCCCGAATTCTGTACCGAAACGGAGGAGCCCATCTTGGCAAATCAGAAGATCCGCAATTTTTGCATCATCGCACACATCGACCACGGCAAATCGACCCTTGCCGACCGCATCCTCGAAAAGACGCAGGCAGTCGCTTCGCGTGACATGGAGGAGCAGCTCCTTGACAACATGGACATTGAGCGCGAGCGCGGCATCACGATCAAGGCGCGTGCCGTGGCGCTCGACTATACCGCAAAGGACGGCGAGACCTACCGCTTCCATCTGATCGACACCCCCGGTCATGTGGACTTCAACTATGAGGTGAGCCGCTCGCTTGCCGCCTGTGAGGGCGCCCTGCTGATTGTCGATGCCTCGCAGGGCATTGAGGCGCAGACCCTTGCGAATACCTATCTTGCCGTGGAAGCCGATCTGGAGCTGGTGCCTGTCATCAATAAGATCGACCTGCCCTCGGCAGAGCCCGAGCGCGTTGCCCGCGAGGTCGAGGACGTCATCGGCATTCCCTGCCTGGATGCCCCCCGCGTCTCCGCGAAGATGGGCACGAACATCGAGGAAGTGCTGGAACGCATTGTCACCGACATCCCCGCACCGCAGGGCGATGAGAATGCCCCCTTGCAGGCGCTCATCTTTGACAGCTATTATGACAGCTACAAGGGCGTCATCATCTATGTGCGCGTGAAGGAAGGCACTGTGAAAACCGGCGACCGCATCCGTCTGATGGCGACCGGCGCGGAGTTTACCGTCGTCGAAGCAGGCGTTATGAGCGCGACAGAGCATATCAACAAGGGAAAGCTCGAAGCGGGCGAGGTCGGATACATCACCGCTTCCATCAAGTCGATCGGCGAAACACGAGTCGGCGATACCGTCACCCTCGCGGAGAATCCCTGTGCAGAGCCGCTGCCCGGTTACAGAAAGGTCAGCCCGATGGTCTTCTCGGGCATCTATCCCGCAGACGGCGCACATTACAACGATCTGCGCGATGCACTGGAAAAGCTGCAATTAAACGATGCCGCGCTGACCTTTGAGCCGGAAACATCCGTTGCGCTGGGCTTTGGCTTCCGCTGCGGCTTCCTGGGGCTGCTGCACATGGAGATCATCGGGGAGCGTCTGGAGCGGGAATATGACCTTGACCTTGTCACGACTGCGCCTTCTGTTATCTACCGCGTGACGCTGACCTCGGGCGAGACTGTGATGATCGACAACCCGAGCAATTATCCCGACCCCGCGAAGATCGACACGGCAGAGGAGCCGGTCGTGAAGGCGAGCATACTGGCACCGAAGGAATATGTCGGCGGCATCATGGATCTCTGTCAGGAGCGCAGAGGCGTCTTCAAGGACATGCAGTATCTTGACGATGTGCGCGTGGAGCTGCACTACACCCTGCCGCTCAATGAGATCATCTATGACTTCTTTGACGCGCTGAAATCGCGCACAAGGGGCTATGCGTCGCTGGATTATGAGCTTGCGGGATATGAGGCCTCGAAGCTCGTGAAGCTCGATTTCCTGCTGAACGGCGAGATTGTCGATGCGCTGTCCTTTATCGTGCATCAGGACAAGGCATATCCGAGAGCGAGAAAGATTGCGGAGAAGCTGAAGGAGAACATCCCGCGCCAGCTCTTTGAGGTACCGATTCAGGCTGCGATCGGCGGCAAGATCATTGCCAGAGAGACGGTCAAGGCGCTCAGAAAGGATGTCCTTGCGAAGTGCTACGGCGGTGACATCACGCGCAAGAAGAAGCTGCTGGAGAAGCAGAAGGAAGGCAAGAAGCGCATGCGGCAGCTCGGTTCTGTCGAGGTGCCTTCCGAAGCGTTTATGGCAGTCCTCAAATTCGATGATGACAAATAATTTGCGCTCTGCGCAATCTCATCCGTCAGGATTTCATTGCGAAGCTATTTCATTGCGAAGCAATTTCATTCTTATACTTACAGTTACCCGTGAACGGAAAAGAGATACGGAATGAAATCCCTGCGGGATGAAATCCTTTCAGGATGAAATGCTGCGCATGATATTGCTGCGCAAATATTATGGAGATACCAAAGCTATGAAATACACCTGTCCACACTGCGGGGAGAAAACCTATTCCCCGCTCCTGAAAGCGCTCTGCGGCGGCTTTTCTTCCAGCGGAAAGCCCTGCCCAAACTGCGGCGGCAGAAGCGTCAACGGCTACCTCAATCTGATCGTGAACTCCGTGCTGCGTCTCACAGCGCTTGTCATGATCTTTGTCAGCTATTTTAAGTTCAACACGATGAAGGAGGTGCTCCTCTGGGGTGCGCTCCCGCTCGTGCTGGCATTCGTGCTCGGCTTCCTCTTTGATATGTTCTTCGGCAAGCTGACCGAAGCGATCAAGAAAGAGTGAACGGGCTCTATATCCATGTGCCCTTCTGCGCGAAGAAATGCCCCTACTGCGATTTCTATTCGCAGAGCTACCGTGCTGCTGCGGCTGAAAGCTATGTCAGTGCCGTCTGCCGCAATCTCCGGGCAATCCCGCAGGATGTGCGCTTTGATACGGTCTACTTCGGCGGGGGAACGCCCTCGCTGCTTACCGCCGCGCAGACAGATGCCATGCTCGCAGAGGTGCGCAGCCGCCTCTCTCCCGGTGCGGAGATCACAATGGAGATGAACCCGCGCACGATGCAGACAGAAAAGCTCATGGGATTTAAGGCAGCGGGCGTGAACCGCATATCGGTCGGCGTGCAGTCCTTTCAGCCGGAGGTGCTCTCTCTGCTTGGGCGGAATCATTCCCCGGAGGATGCAAAAGACGCGATTCTGCGTGCATATCAGTGCGGCTATGAGAATATCTCCCTTGACCTGATGCTCGGGCTCTTCATGCAGGATGCCGATTCCCTTGACCGCGATCTCGCAGAAGCCCTCGCGCTCCCTGTGACGCATATTTCCGCGTATCTGCTGAAAATTGAGGCGCAGACGCCGTTCGGCAAGACCCCGCCCGATATGCTCAGCGATGACGACACGGCAGCGCGGTATCTGCAATTACATGACCGCCTGACGAAAGCCGGCTTTTCGCATTACGAGATCTCAAACTTTGCAAAGCCCGGATACGAGAGCCGCCACAACTGCAAATACTGGCGCTGTGAACCCTATTACGCGGTGGGTCCCGCGGCACACGGATGCGTCGGGCATGTGCGCTATGCCGTGCCGAAGGATTTATCTGCATTTTGTGCAGGGAAACTGCAAGAAACATATATCACCGATGAAAACGCCTGCGGCAGGGAAGACCGCATCATGCTGGGGCTGCGGCTTTCAGAGGGCATCGTGCCCGATGACGCGCTCATGAGACGCGCAAAGCCGCTGATGCCGCAGTATCTTGTCACGGAAAACGGCAGGCTGCGCATGACGCCGGAGGGCTGGCTCGTCTCCAATTCCGTGCTGGCGGCGCTGCTGTGAAAACGCATATTATATAGCGGGGTGAGAGAAATGTTCGGATACGCAGAGATCAACCTGCTTTGTGTGGCGATCCTGCTCATCATGTCATACAAGATCCGGCGGTCGGATAAATCGCAGGAGCAGCTCTATCTCGCGGAGCTGATGATTTCGCAGTGCGTCATGTTCCTGCTGGATACGGCATGGGTGCTGATCGACTCAGATTCCTTCTATCCGCCGATGCTCAATGATATCCTGAATATCCTCTATTTCACGGCAACGGCGATCTGCCCGTATTATGCCCTGCGCTATTTCAAGATGTCGTTCCGCGGCGAGGTCTTCTCAAAGAACCAGCAAATCCTGCTGACGCTGCCCGCTCTGGCAGTGCTCCTGCTGTGTACGGTATCGCTGAAAACCGGCTGGGTCTTCACCGTGACGGCGCAGAATGTCTATCAGCGCGGCTTCCTCTACCCGGCCGTGTATGTCATCCCGCTTCTCTATATGATCGGGAATGCGTGCGCTTCCGTCTGGTACGGCAAGACCTCCGGCAGCCGCGATGCAGGGCGCCGCGGCATCCGTCTGGCAGTGATATTCATTCTGCCGGTCATCGGCTCAACGCTGCAAAGCATCTTCCCCGGCATCACGGTCGTCTGCGGGTTCATCACGGCTTCGATGGTCGCCGTGGTCATTGATTTTCTCCAGAGCCGCATGACCAAGGACACCCTGACACAGCTTGCGAACCGCTATGATCTCATGCTCACGCTGGAGGAGCGCCTCACGGATTATCACCCGGATGAACGCGGCGCCTTCCCGCTCTATCTGCTCTTTGCCGATGTCGATTACTTCAAGAGCATCAACGACAATTACGGGCATCTTGAGGGCGACAAAGCCCTCTGCACCGTTGCGAATGCCCTGCGGTCTGTCTGCCGTGCGGTCGGGGGCTATCCGGCACGCATCAGCGGCGATGAGTTTGTCGTGCTTTTCTCAGCACAGGATGACAGTGCGGCAGAGCAGTTCAAGGGCGAGGTCAAGCGGACAGTTGCCGCATCCTCGGAGAAGCTCCCCTACGCGCTGCGCATCTCTGCGGGTCTCACAAGATGTGCCCCCGGGGACAGGAAAAATCTCCCCGCGCTGCTTGACCGCGCCGATGCCCTGCTTTACGAGGAAAAGAAGCGCCGTCCGCCGCGTGTATAATATCCCCGCAGAACCGCAAATGAAAGATCACATGTCATTCCGGATTCCGCATAAAAAAGCGGCAGAGGATTGCTCCCCCGCCGCGGACGGTTATTCTTCAATATGTACTGCCGGCTGACTTGCCCGCTTTTTTCGCAGCAGATGCAGCAGCAGGATAAGAAGCAGCAGCGCGCCTGACCCGGCGCCGAGCGCTGCGCCGAACGGAATCAGCCGGTGCTGCACGCCGAAATCGACAATGCGCGTATCCGTGTTCTGCGGGTCGTAATACATTGTGAGCGTATCGCCGACCGCGAGACTGCGGTTTCCTGTTGTGGCGACGGTTTTGCCGAGCCTTGCCTCCCTGTGTGTGCTGTCCTGCACGGGTGTTTCCCCGAGCGGCTCCAGCACGACTGCGAGCAGATGTTTGCTCTGGTCTGAGAAACGTGTCTCCGTGATGCGCACGGTCACTGCCTGATACTTCTCTGCCGCGAGACGCAGCTTTCTCTGCTCTGCCGTGCCGAGCAGAAGTGCGATCAGCCCGAGCAGACATGCCGCAGCAAGCAGCACGATTCCGCAGGTTTTCAGCACCCGCAGAACGGTATTTCCCTGATGTTTCATGTATTTCCCCTGATTTCTGTATATCTTTGTGCATCCATTGCACATACATATTATATCATAAAGCTGTAAAAAAAGCAAGCAGAATGCGGAATGCGGAATTGCGCGCCCGTCTTTGATTGTAACGGCAGCGCCATGCACGCGGCACGGTTTTTGCAGGCATTTTTCTTGCCTCCCCTGAAAGGGGAGGGGAACCGCCGTCAGGCGGTGGAGGGGTTTCCCGCCGGCGCATGTGCCCTCAACCCCTCAGTCAGCTGCGCTGACAGCTCCCCTGTTAGGGGAGCCGAGCGTGCTCCGGGGAGGCGCGGACACCGCAATGAAAATGAAATTGCTGCGCAGAGAAATTGCTTCGCAATGAAATCCTGACGGAAGAAATCCCGTTCGGGAACAGATAAAAATAACGGAGGTTACCCACATGTATTTCAAACCGCTCATTGACTATGCCCTTGCGCAGAATCTCTGCGTGCAGGAGGATGCCTGTTTCCTGGAGAATCAGCTCCTTGACCTCTATCACGCAGACAGCGCAGAGGAGCTCCCCGCGCTTTCGCTCTCCGATCACCCGAAGCTCGGCGAGCTGCTCGGGGCATACACAGACCTTGCCGCACAGCGCGGCATCCTGCAAGGCGACGGCATCACGGCGCGGGATCTCTTTGCGGCGCGCCTGATGGGATACTTCACCCCGCTGCCCTCCGCGGTGGCACTGGAATTCTCCATCCGCGGCATGCAGGGGCAGCGTCAGGCAACAGACTGGTTCTATCACCTCTGCCTCGCAAACGGCTACATCCAGAAGGAGCGCATCGCGAAGAATGTCTGCTGGCAGACGGAGACCGAGTTCGGCACGCTCGATATGACGATCAATCTCTCGAAGCCCGAGAAGGATCCGCAGGCGATTGCAGCCGCGGCAAAGGCGCAGTCCGTGTCCTATCCGAAATGTCAGCTCTGCCGTGAAAATGAGGGCTATGCCGGGCGCATGGATCACCCTGCGCGGCAGAATCTCCGTGTTGTGCCGCTGCGTCTTCAGGGGGAGCCGTGGTATTTCCAGTATTCGCCGTATGCCTATTACAATGAGCACTGCATCGTGCTGGATGCCAGACATATCCCGATGAAGATCGACCGCGCGTGCTTTGCGCAGCTCCTGGATTTCGTCTCGCAGTTCCCGCATTATTTCATCGGCTCCAATGCAGACCTGCCGGTCGTCGGCGGCTCGATTTTAAGCCATGCGCATTTCCAGGGCGGCAGAGATACCTTCCCGATGGCAGAAGCGGAGATCGCGGAGCCGGTCACATTCGGGGGCTTTGAAGACCTTGACGCGGGGATTGTCAACTGGGCGATGTCGGTGATCCGTCTTGCGGGCACAGACAAAGAGCGCATCACGGAACTTGCCGAGAAGATTCTGAACGCCTGGCGCAGCTATTCCGACGAAGCACGCGGCATCCTTGCCTGCACGGGAGATACCCCGCATCACACGGTCACGCCGATCGCGAGATACCGCGGCGGAAAATATGAGCTCGATCTTGTCCTCAGAGACAATCACACCACGCCCGAGCATCCGCTGGGGCTCTATCACCCGCATGCCGAGCTGCATCATATCAAGAAGGAGAATATCGGTCTCATCGAAGTGATGGGCAGGGCGATTCTCCCGGCGCGTCTCAAAACGGAGCTGGAAGCCGTGCGGCAGTGGATTCTGGACGGCATGCCCGACACCGATGATGAACAGATCACAAAGCATGCAGACTGGGTGCGGAGCTTCCGCGGGGATTATCCCGATGATGCCGACTGGGAGACGGTGCTCAGAGAGGAGACAGGCAAGGTCTTCAAAGAGGTGCTCTGTCAGTGCGCGGTCTATCCGATGACGGAGGACGGGCTCTGCGGCTTCCGGGCGTTTCTCGAAACTGTGCAGGGATGAGACAATGCGGAATGATTTGAGAACTTTCATATACGGTGTGATCCTGCCTCCCCTGAAAGGGGAGGGGAACCGCCGCCGTCAGGCGGTGGTGGAGGGGTTCTCTGCGACGCAAGCGATCGCTTATTACCCCTCAGTCAGCTGCGCAGACAGCTCCCCTTTCAGGGGAGCCAAGCGTGTTCAGGGGAGGCAAGAATAATGCCCGAAAAAGCCGCGTTCGCGGGCAGGGCGCTGCCGTCACAATTATAGCATGGCGCGCAATTCCGCATTGCCAATTGCGCATTGCGAATTATATAATAAAGGGGTAAAGGAACATGAAAAAGAGTATCGCATTCATCACAGCGCTGAGCCTTCTGCTCGGCACGGCAGCCGTTCCGGTTTCCGCGGACGGCACCGAATCCGCAGAAACCTATGTCCCGCTGAACCGGGACGGCAAGGTCTTCTCCGACAATCAGGGCACGGCATATGCCGCCTGCAACGACAAGTATTATGACAACTGGCAGGGCAGCGCAGGGTCTTATCTTGCATGGGATCTCTCGGGGGCAGGGAGCTTTACGCAGATTGAGCTTGTCTGGTATTCCGGCGCGTGGGGCAACTATGACTACACCGTGCTCCCCGAATCGCCCTATGCCTCCCTTTCGGCGTATACGATCGAGGTGAATCAGGCACCGGGCGGCGATTACCCGGAATCCGGCTGGGAGAAAGCCGCTGCCGTCACAGGCTGCACGACCCATTCCGGCGAGCATGTCATTGACTTCGCGGGCTGCAACTGGGTGCGCCTCACGGTGGATGAGACCCAGAACGGACAGGCAGCCGGGCTCAATGTGGATATTCACGCGCCGCAGCCGGTCTTTGAGGACAGCGTCATAGATTCGTGGATGTTCTACGGCGATTCGATCACTGCCTGCGGCATGACCACCTTCGGCACCGGAAACGGCAATTTCGCAGACCTGCTTCATGCGATTGAGCCCTCTGTCTATCCCGCACAGCAAAACGGCGGCATCGGCGGCATCCGCAGCATCGAGGGCAAGGCAAATATCGACAAGTGGCTCTCGCAGTTTGCCGGGCAGTATGTCTCCATCGCTTACGGCACAAATGACTGCTGGGGCGACCAGACCGGCGCACAGGGCTATTACGAGAACACCGTTTACATGATCGAGAAGGCGCAGGCAGCGGGCAAGACCGTTGTGCTCCCGAAGATCCCGTTCTCGCTGGAGCCGGGCGTTGCAAATCATGTTGAGAAATACAATGCGATGATTGACAAGATCTATGCGGAGAACAAGGCTGTCATCCCGGGGCCTGATTTCTATGCGTTCTTCAAGGAGCATCCCGAATATCTCAGCGGCGACGGCGTACACCCGAGCGAGGAGGGCTACGGCGCGATGCGGCAGCTCTGGGCTGAGGAGATGTATGAGAAGATCTACCGTCTGCGCGGGAAGATTTACAGCATTGTGGTGATGAAGGGCGACTGCAACAATGACTATGCGGTGAACCTCGCCGATGTTGTGCTGCTGCAAAAATATCTGCTCCGCGAGATCGAGGATTTCCGTCACCCCGAGGCAGCCGACTACAACGGCGACAAGAAGCTGAACGCGATTGACCTCTCGCTCCTCAAGCACTATCTGCTGCGCACCGAGGATGAGCAGATCAATGACTGGCTGAAGGACTGGAGCGGCAAGTATCATGTCATGATTGATTTCAGCGCATGGACAGAGAAGCTCACAGCGGTCAGCGCGGAATGCGAAACCGGCTGCAAGGCAACCAATGACAGCATCAACAAGCTCGTCAACATCGAAGTGCCGAAGCTCGACCCGCGGGAGGCGGGCAAGGGCGCATCCGTCACCGTAAAGGTCTCGATGACCGCGGAGAACGGCGCAAAGCTCGATGCAGACCTGACATTCCATCAGTATGTTTATGACACGGCAGGCGCACTCGCGGCGCTCTATCATGCCACAGATTACACGATCGCTGCCGACGGCAGCATCAGTGCAGGAGAAAGCAGATGAAACACAGAATCTATCCCGCCGCAGCACTTGCGGCACTGCTGCTGACCGCCTGCGGGGGCGAATCCTCACAGGCGGCGATGCAGTACATCAAATCCGTTGAGACCTATGACACGCTCTCTGACATGTATCAGAACCCGGACAGCTATCTCGGGAAGCAGTATCACATCGTCGGCACGCTCTATCCCTCGACTGACGCAAACGGCGAGAAATTCTATTCCGTCTATGCGGAGGACAGCCACGGCGATGACGGCATCGGGCTGGAGCTCGACTGGAGCGATTTCAGCGGCTTTGCCGATTATGACAGGATTACCGTCGAGGGGACACTGGAGAAGACGACAGGCAATGTGAACGGCGTGCATGCCGAATACCTGATCCTGCGCTGCACGACGGTCGAAAAGCGCACAGAGAAATCATAAAGAAAAAGAGATGTGTACCCTTTACCGGGACGGGGCAGCGCCCCATTCTGAATCCATCGGAGATACATCTGTCTGATTGAGGTGCAATATGAAAACAGCACGACCTGCCGCCCTGATGCTTGCGGCACTTCTGCTCGGCACATGCTGCGGCTGCGCAGAACAAAGCGCTCCCCTCGAGGAATCCTCTGCGGTCACGGAGCGCATCCTGGAGACCGTCACAGCCTTCGCCTTCACAAAGGAGGGCGTCACAAAAGCCGCTGACCGCTTTCTCCCGGATTACTCCCAGCTTGCGGTCACAGCGCCCGAGGGGGCGGTCATCCGCTATACGCTTGACGGCAGCGTCCCGACGGCGGAATCGGAGGAATACAAGGAGCCGATTGTCCTAAAGCAATATGTCGGCGACTTCCCGAACTGTGCGGTGCTCCGTGCAAAGGTCTTCTTCCCCGACGGCAGCGAATCGCAGACCGCGACCGAGACCTTCTGGACATCCTATGACATCCATTCCCGCTTCCACAATCTCATCGTGTCCGTTGTCGGCGACCCGAAGGAGATCACCGACAAGCCCGACGGCATCTTCTACGGCAAGAATGTGAAGCTCCGCGGCAGGGAATCCGAGCGGGCAGTCTCCGTGGAGTTTGTCGATCAGAACGGCGGGCTTCTGCTCTCGCAGGATGCGGGCATGCGCATTTTCGGCGCGGCTTCCCGCGAGGCAGCCCTCAAATCCATGAAGCTCTTTGCACGCAAATCCTATGACCCCGAGCACGGCAAATTTGCCTATGACGGCTTCGGCACAGCGGGCGCAGACGGCGAAGTGATCGCAAAATATGACAAGCTGGTCATCCGGAACGGCGGCAATGATTTCCAGTTTGCATTCATCCGCGATGAGCTCTTCCAGACGCTTGCAAAGGACGCGGGGCACAGCGAATATGAGGCCGTGCAGCCGGTTGTGGTCTACTTAAACGGCAGCTATTACGGCGTACACTGGCTGCATGAATCCGTGTGCAATGACCTGCTTAAAGACAAATACGGCAGCGGAGAAGGCGGCAAGTATCTCGTGCTCGAAGGGAAAGAGACGGAAAAGACAGTGCCCGAGGATGATGCAGAGGAAGCGGCAGCCGCAGCGGAATTCAATGAGACCTATGCGGTGCTCTCTGCGCTCGATCTCACCGATGATGCGAATTACGCGCAGGTATGCGATTTTCTGGATGTGCAGCAATATCTGGAATTTTTCGCCTACAATATTTATATCAACAACAATGACTGGCCGCAGAACAATCAGAAATGCTATCGGTATCTGGCAGGGGAAGGGGAGGCATACAGCGAAGCAGAGTGCGACCGCCTCGACGGGAAATGGCGCTTCTGGTATCATGACATGGACTACTCCTCCTCGCTCTACGGGCAGGATGAAACGCAGCCGGAATATGACAATCTTGCGGAGATCTTAAAGCCCGGCAGCAAGCGCTATGCGCCGCTCTTTGCAGCGCTCATGCAGCGCGGTGAATGCCGTGAGGCGTTCCGCGCAGAGATCACAAGGCTCATGGAGGGCTCCCTCTCCGCAGAGCATATCAGGGAGACGCTCGATGCCATGAACAGTGCCCGCTTCACGGAGATGCGCCGCTATTTCGATAACCTTGAGGAGCGCAAGAAGGAGGATAAGGACATCTGGATCTGGTATGAGGAGTATCAGAACCGCACGAACAATATCAGGAAATTTGCAGACAGCCGCGCAGAATATATGCAGAAGTTTCTTGACGCAAGTCTGCCGTCCCTGACCGCAGATACCACAGATACAGCGTCCGCAGAAACAACAGAGGCGGAGACAACCGCCGCAGCATCCTGATCACGGGAGCCCCTGCACACCGATGCGGGGGCTCTCAGTCCGTTGATAAAGTCCGAAGATCGCGAATCGCAGGACGATTCGCCTAGGGACGCCCTCTATCGCATAGCTATGCTTGCATAGCGAAGCGTCACCTCTCTCAAAAACCATCCACTGGATGCTTTTTGAGATTCACCCTTGCGGAGCTCCTAAAGTCAGGGGATTTCGCCCGTTGCGGCTA
>JAEEXH010000072.1 GCA_016291435.1 Oscillospiraceae bacterium | reverse complement strand
ACCAATTTAGACTTTCCAAAATAGTCTATGGATCTGCTTAGAGTTCATTATACACCTTTAGATACTTGGAGGGTAGACGCGGATGGTTTGACGCTTACGAATAAACAGAGAGAGGCTCCCGAATGCGGGAGTCTCTCTTTTCTGCTATTTCATTATGATCCGTTTCATGAGCGTCAAATCAACCGCATTCAGCCTGCCGTTGCCGTCGAGATCGCCTGCCTGCCAGTCAGGAAGCGTACTTGTTCTGGTGATGAGATAATCGGCCAAAGCCGCGGCATCTGCGGCATTCACCGTGCCGTCTGCGTTAATGTCGCCCTTTTGTTCGCTGCCTGCGATTTCCGACTCGCTGAGCGCGTAAGAATATACCGTGATATTGTCCAGATATCCAGCGTAGCCGACATCCTCCGGATAGAATGACTTCCCGAACAGAAGCTTCATATTGGTACCCATATCCGCAAGACAGGTCGTCAGCGTATCTGTTTCCGCGGCGAGCCTGCCGTCCACATAGAGCCTGCACGCGGTCGGTGTAACGGTAAATACATACCTGTGCCATTGCGCTGCATCGAGATCAAAGCGCAGACCGGTTTCACCGCGCCATGTATCCACGGTGGTCTGGAAGCGGAAATGATCCTTTGCGATCTTGAAAAATGCATATTTTTCCTTGTCCTGTCCGGTTGCAAAGGTGAAGAAATCGCCCTCTGATTCTGATTTTGCATCCATGCAGACCGTGTATTCCCGGCAGCCGTCAAGCAATCCTGATGCAACAGCAGCATAATCGTCTGCCTTTCCGCCAAAATACAGAACATTGCCGCGCTCCGGATCATTTTGTATCTCAGTGTTGCCGTATAGTGTGAGGTCATTGCCGTTCCCAGTAATGTCGGGGACAGTTTTTCCGTTTGTCTGCTCAAAATCAAATGCTGCGGAACGGGTGCAGGGTTCTGTTTCACCGAGCGGTTCTCCGTAGATTTTTACCTCGTAAATCGCCGGATTATACCAGTTATTGTTCGGATTGTTTTGCAGCGTTGCGCTTTTGACATTCAGGCGCACATACCGCGCTCTGCCCGAAATCAGATTGCTGTTGAAGCCGTAAGTTTTCGAGACAGCCTCACGGCTTTTGTCGCTGTGGTCGTAAATCGTTGTCCAGCCCTGCCCGTCCGTACTGCCTTCGACCATATAGGCATAATAGCCTTCGGAGCCTTTGCAGATATACCACGAGATCTGGATGTTCTTTACATCGCAGACGCGCTCCAGATCAACCGTCAGTGTGAAGGGCCATGCCTTTGTTTCTTCGACGGAGGAGAATGACGTGCGGTAGTCACCGTCAAAGGCTTTGCACGGCGCACGGCTGCCTTGTGCTGCCAGCGATGAAACCGCAGGTTTATCCTGCGAGAGAAGCTGCCCCTGCTGTTCCGGATAAAGTGCGCCGGTTTTGGTGCTGTAGCGGAATGACGGATAATAGTCATAGAATGCAAAGCCGTTGTCAAAATAGAGCGGGCAGAGCGTTGTGCCGCTTGAATCGGAGGAATGCAGCCAGCGGTAAGCGTGCATCAGATAATTCTGATCCTGTAAATTGACAATCCAGCCGGACTGTGACGAGAAAGTCGATGTATTGCCGATTGCACGCAGATCGCTCCATGCTCCTGCGATATCGTCCGTGACTGCGTAGGCACCGCTGCTCGGATACCAGCCCGCCGCCTGCGAGGTAAACAGAAAATAATAGCCGTCCTTTGATATGTTATACTGACAGAGCAGTCGACAAACACCCAAAGATCTGGTATAATAGAAATAATCAAACCAGAAGGGGTAAAGGTAATGAAGTACAGCAAAGAATTCAAAGAAGAAGCGTTAAAGCTTTCCGATGAAATCGGAGTAAAGAAGGCTGCTCAGCAGTTAGGAATCCAGTATTACACGCTGTCAGATTGGCGTTCCAAGCGGAATGCTGCTGCAAAGGCTAAAAAGAATCAGATGTCTGATGAAGAGCTAAAGCAGCGTAATCTGGAGCTGGAACGCGAAAACGCTGAGCTGCGTAAAGCGAACGATATTCTTAAGGACGCACTCGTTTTTTTCGCAAGAGACCGGAAGAAGTAAAGACAAGCGAGCGGCATCTGTTCGTCAATGAGTTCCGCAGCAAGTACGGCGCAAAGGCAATTTGCAAATTCCTGAAAATCAGCGAATCCGGTTATTATCGCTGGCTTAGGAATCAAGGCAAGCCCGGCGTGCGAAAGATTCTTCTGGTCAAGATACAGGGCATATTAGCAGAGCATCCGGATAACCGGAATTACGGTGTCCGCAGGATGCAGACGGCGCTTGCGCAGCGCGGGACACATGTCAGCATCAGAACTGTGTATCGTACCATGAGTGAGGCAGGCCTTATCCACAGGCATCGCAGACCGCACGGTATCACAAAGGCTGACACGGCAACACAGGACAAAGAGAATCTGATCAAGAGAGATTTCACAGCTTCTGCACCGCTGAAGAAGCTCCTGACGGACATCACTGAAGTCCAGTGCGCAGACGGAAAACTCTATGTCTCGCCGGTTCTTGACTGCTACAACGGTGAGATCGTTGCTCTCGAAATGCGTGATAACATGAAGAAGGAACTCTGCATAGATACCGTCAGACAGCTTCGACAGAAGTACGGACGGCTCGAAGGAACGATCCTTCACAGCGACCGCGGCTGCCAGTATACCAGCTATGCTTTTCGCAGAACGCTCGTGTCAGCCGGGCTGATCCAGAGCCTGAGCGGCACAGCACATTGTTACGACAATGCCCGTATGGAGAGCTTTTTTGCCACCCTGAAAAAGGAGAAGCTGTATCAGCTCCCGACCTACAGAATGAAGCGTGAAGATGTCAAAACAGCCGTCTTCAGATACATCTTTGGTTACTACAACACCCAGAGAATCAACAGCTTCAACAAGGATGGCCTCCCACCTGTGGCACTAAGGTCTTCAACCGGGCTGGCTCACCATGCCGCCTGATACCTGTCTATTACAGATTTTGGGTATTCTCTGACTGCACATTTCTTGACAATTCCAATGTGGTTGTAATTTGCCCTGCCAGTATGAAGTATATCGGAAAAGCAGCATTTCAAAGCTGCCAGACAATGATGGATCTGATCCTGAACAACGGCTTGCAGTCGATCGGCACAAATGCGCTGTCCGACATGCCATATTTGGATTCATTGTTCGTTCCCGATTCGGTCATGGAAATCGGCACGCAGGAAAACTGCACGCTGAATGTTATTTACGGCACCCCCGGCACCGCCGCCGAAGAATTTGCACTTGAAAACGGCATTGCATTCCATGACGCCGCAGAATTGCAGCTTTCGGGTGAGCCTGTCACAATCAATTACGGTACGGATACATGGAGCATTCAGAATGCCGGCGCAGATTTCAACAGCGAATACTATCTGACAGAAGCTGCACGCGACCGTCTTCGTGAAATCATGGCAGTCTATCAGGATAAGATGGATGCAGCATGGGACGGTGAATGCTTTGGCTTATCCATATCCTTGATTCTTCTGAAAGCAGGCGAATTCACACCCGAACAGATCCAGCCCGGCGCCAAAACAGTTTCTGAAATCACATCGGATCAAGCCGTTCAGTCTTTTCTGAATTATTATCACTTCACACAGCATACTGCTGATATGAAGTCTCTTGCGACTGCTCCAAAAACAGCATCACAGACGATGTATCGAATCATCCAGATGGGGAAGGCGTCAAAGCACGGCGGTCTGCCTTTTTTGATCTCGTTTTCATTTGCGGATTTTGGGCATGCAGTTGTCGGATACGGGCAGGAGGACGGAAGCTGGGAGATTGGCGGAGAAATATATGACGGTCGGATTCTCATCTGGGATCCGAATTTTCCGACTGCGCCGAATGAAAATGCATACCTCTACTATGACAGTCGGACGCTTGCTCACTGCGTCCCGTGTTACAATGTCGATTCAAAATCTGCCAGCTTCATAAAGCGCGTGACGAATGCAGTTGACATTCTGAATGCATATCCTTATCCGTTTGATACGCGAGCAGGAGATGTAAATCGTGACGGCGAAGTCCGAATCAGTGATGCTGTGATGCTGGCACATATTATAGCAGAAGATGCCGGAGCGGGGATTACATCTGCGGGATTGTACAGTGCTGACTGTAACAACGACGGATTGATTCAATTAGTTGATATGAGAGTACTATTAAAGCAGCTCATATAATAAAAAGAAAAACGGAGATCGGGCACACATCATCCGAAAGAGATAGAAGGCACTCCACTGGAAACGAAGCTGCTTGATATTTTTAATGCAGCATCTGAGACTTATGATGAGGTTGATTAATCAGAAACGCAGACGATTCAAAAGATCGCCTGCGTTTTTTTGCCCTGATGATAGGAGGTAACCTATGAACAACAAAATGAAACGCGTCTGCCCGAAGCAGTCTTTATGTCGGGCATCACTCAGCGCTGATCGCAATATCACCGGAGGTCGTGTTGATCCTGATCTGATTTGCGCCGCTGCCGGCAGTGTAGGTATTGCCGTCTAGTTTCAGCGAAATATCGGAATCAAATTTGCCCGATGTACTGTCCACGGATGCCTTGAAATCGGACGATCCCGGGACAAAGAGCGCAGCCTTGCCGGAGGTTGTATCGACATTCACGGATGCAGGCACCGCGCCGAAATGCAGCGTTTCATTGCCGCTGGTGCTTTCCGCGGTAACAGAATCGCTCTGCTGCACGCTGAGCTCTGTATCGCCCGATGTCGAATGCAGCTTCAGCGTTTTCACGGTTTCTGCTGTGACCAGGATCTTGCCGGAGGTGCCGGTCACTTTCAGCGTGTCGGCAGAGCCCTTCTGGTCAACGGCCACATCGCCGGAGGTGGAATCAATTTCAAAATCGGAGGCGGAGCAGCCGCTGAGCTGCAAGGTGCCCGATGTGAGATCTGCCGCAATCGTTTTTGCCGAGATGTCCGTGAATGTCGTATCGGCGGAGGTGCAGTCGCATTCCAGCGTATCAAGCTCCATGCCGTCCGGCAGCAGAATCTCCAGTTCTTTCTTTGCGTCGGACAGATTGAAGCTGACGCCGGGCTTGCAGTAGCGGACATGCAGAGTTGTGCCGTCCAGCCAGGTCTGCACCTTCTGTTCATCGTTCAGGGAGACATTGCAGGTCTCAGTCACGGTAACATTCTTCTGGTCGTGATGGGCGACTGTGATGCTGCCCGATGTCCAGTCAATATCCAGTGCAGTGACCGCGCTGTCAGTCGCGAAATCGCCCGCGCTGTATTTGTCGCTGTTTTCAAACACGATCGCGGGATTTGTGCAGCCGGATGTGCAGACTGCGGCTGCTGCAGAAAGAACCAGTGCAAACAGTTTGATCATCTTTTTCATAGTCGTTTCTCCTTTTATTTCCGGGTTTGTTTGAGGATGCCGCACATGCCGAAAATCGCGGCAAGAACGGTGCAGATTATCAGAGTGCTCCAGCAGATAAATCCGTTGATGCTGTCGCCGGTTGAAAAGCTCATATCAAATTTTGGGAGATACAGCCCCTGACCGAGCAGCAGGAGGGCGACCGTATTGCCGAAGAAGCCGAACAGTCCTGATACGAGCAGGCACGCTGCGGCTTTGAGCAGCCCGTTCCAGTTCGGATAGCGAATCAGCAGAAACAGCAGCCACACCCATGCGATTGGGACGATTGAGCAGGCGAATGCGGTGCGGAAGAATCCTGCGGAGCCTGCGCGGATTCCGATCATGACCATCATCAGAATATAGGTCAGCGTATCGGCGGAAAAAACAGCCAGCCCCTTCTGATTGCCGAGCAGCTTTGCGGCCGGCTTTGTGTGGACGACAAACGGCATGAAGATCACGCACAGCCCGAACAGCACCGCGGGCGCCGCAATCAGGAACCAGCTGCTGCCGGAATAGATGCTGCACACACCGAGCAGGAGCAGCAGGCTTGCCGTGAAGGATGTGACCGTCCACAGGAACTTGTTATCCGGCACCATCAGCGGCACAACGATCAGGGATGCAGGAATGAACATTGCCGCCAGCACGATGAAGAACCATGTCAGCCCGGCGCCGCCTGCCAGATTGACGATCAGGCAGATGAGGATCGGGAGCGCGAAGATGCCGCCGATGATGCTGCCTGCAACGGCGCTGCGCCGCTTGAAGAATTTTGCCTGCGTGTCCAGCACGCGGCTGCGTTCGGCATAGATCTCTTTGTCGAGGAGCGGATCTGCGGCGCTCATTTCGCCGAGCAGCGCTGCGCAGGCATTGCATTCCCGCACATGCGCTTCCACTGCGGCCGCGCTTGCCGGGGAGCAGACCTGATCGACATAGAGCGGGATCAGATCGCGGATCATTTCGCAATTATAATTCATGTGATTCCATCCTTTCTTTCAGTTTGAGGCGTGCGCGATGATAGGTGACTCTCGCCCAGTTTTCGGTCTTCCCGAAGATTCTTCCGATCTGTGCAAATGAAAGCTCACCGAAGACACGGAGCGAAAAGACTTCTTTGTACGGTTCTTCCATCTCATGCAGGAGCAGATGGATGCGGAACGATGTCTCCGCGTCGATCATGCTCTGCTCGATGTCGGTGCTGCTGTCTGCGAGGTTTTCATCCGGCTCGCCCTGAATCCGGGCGGATTTGCGCGTGCTGTCGATAAAAATATTCTTTGCAATCGCGCACAGCCACGAAAAGCATTCCGATTCACCGCGGAATTCCTGCTTGGTTGAGATTGCCCGGAAGAAGGTCTCCTGCGTGATCTCACTCGCTGCATCTTCGTTCTTTGCAAGCGTCATCGCATAGGAATAGACCTTCATATAGCAGGAATGATACAGCTTTTCGGCAGTTTCCCTGTCCAATCACCGCACCTCCTTTCTCTGGATCTTGTAAGATATACGCACTGAAGCTTCGGCGGAAAGCCGTCCGTTTTTTGGCTTTCTGTAGGTTAGACGGATTCAGAGCGGTTTCGTTACAAAAAAACTGAAAAAATTTTTTTGCCGCAAAATGATCCCCACCTGTGCGCACGGGGGAGAGAAATACGATCTATATTATACCATAACCGCACAGGAAATGCAAGAACGGCAGATGCTCTTTGATCGGCAGGATTTTGAACATCTTTGTGCCGGACAGTTGCAAAGTCTGTCAAAATATGGTATTATAATGACAGAATCATGATAGTATGGCTGATTGAGATACAGCCGTTTTCGCCTGATCCCGGAACCGGAGGAATCAATTTATGAATCTGAAAAAGAAGATCGCCGCCTTTCTCTCATCCGCACTGATCATCGGAGCGGCGTTTGCTGCAAGCGGTGTGTTCCTGCTGTTTTCGGTCACAGCGGAATACCGGGCGGCAGATGCTGCGGATGCCGCTGACAATCCCTGCAACAAGCAGGATGACAAGGAGGTGCCCTATGACAGAACGCGCTGGGTCCAGCCTGCCGAATGGAATTGCGCCGCGGTGGACCCCAGAGACTATCCGGGCGGGATCATGCTGTTTGCGGATAAGATCGGGCTGGAGCCGGAATACGGAGCGGGAAAGACACAGCGGATCTATGTCAGCATTGTGGGGGCAGAGGAGCCTGTCAATTTCATCAAGCTTCATCTTTTCTATGACACCCGCCTGACGGTCAAATGCAATTCTGCCGGCGAACCGGTGACTGCCGGCAAGGGTGTCACAGGGTTCACAACCGGCTCGGCCCTGATCGAAGAAGGGCAGATTGCATTCTATGCTGTTTCCGATGAGGCCGTGCGGATTGATCGGGGCTGTGTGTTTACGGTTGATTTTACCGTTCCTGAATCTGCTGCGCCGGGTGATTTATATCCGATCGGCTTTGCGTATGTGGATGACGGCATTGTCAGCGATTGCTTTATCAGCTCGGATAGGAATGAAGCTGCAAAGATTCAGATGACCTACCTGTTCACCAAGGGAATCAACAACGGGTATATCAAAATCCTGGGTGAGAAGCAAACTACCACCACGACCGCAGCGGAACCGCTCTGGGGCGATGTCGATTGCAGCGGTGACATCACGCTTGCGGATGCGGTTCTGCTTTATCGGATTGGCGCGGAGGATCCCTGTGACGATGTGGAGCTGACGGAACAGCACATTGCTGCGGCGGACTGCGACAGCGACAACGCAATCACCCTTCTGGATGCGGCGAAGCTGCTTTCATATTTACAGGCAGAAGGTGCGGGTCAGGATGCGGAATCCGATTGATACTATATGTAACAGCGGCAAAGAAAACAGGCACTCCGATTTCCCCGGAGTGCCTGTTCAGTTTGCGCTGATTATTCCGCGAGCAGTCTGCGCTTGAGCAAAGTCAGATCGGCAGCATTGAGTGCGCCGTTCTGATCTGCATCCGCAGCATACCAGCAGGGGAGTGTGAGCCCCGGCTCGGCAAGCAGCCATTTATGCAGCAGCACAAGATCCGCAAGCTGAACCGTGCCGTCCGTGTCGGCATCGCCTGCCGGCGGCAGGGTGTCCTGATTGTAACGCAGAGCCGCCCGGTATGCAAAGCAGGCTGCCATCATCAGCGGACCCACGCCCTTTGCCTCATTGACGCGGTAGCCGTTTGTCAGGTAGCTTTCCGCCGTTGTGCCGACGCCGGAGGAAAGATAGACATTGTGCAGCCCGTCTTCGTCGAGCTGTGTCTGCACGGTTCCGTTGAAGGCGCGCAGACCCGCTTCACAGTATTCGCTGCCGATCCATCCCTCGGTATATGATTTCAGCATTGCATAGGCGATCAGCACCGTGCCGGAGGATTCGAGCAGGTTGTAGTTCGACGATCGCCTGAGCGTGCCGTCGCGGTTGATGACATTGTACCACATGCCCGTCTCTGCATCCTGATATTGCAGCATCCCGTCAAAGAGCTGCGTCTCGACCGCGATGAGCGCTGCCCGCTCCGCGGAAAACCGCTCCGGGAGCATGGAGATCACATCTGCGAGCGCCGCCGCATACCAGCCGACTGCGCGCAGCCAGTATTGCCCGTTGACGCCTGCCTCGGGTCCCCAGCCGTGATGATAGAGTCCGGTTTCCGCATCATAGAGATGTGTGCCGATCCAGCACATCCGTGCGGCTGCTTCGGCGTATAACTGATCCGGCTCGATTGCGGCGTCCGTGCCGTCGATGATGCCGTCCTCCACGGCGTTTGCAAGCTCCGTGAAGAAGGGCGTTGCCATATAGAGCCCGTCCAGCGCGACAGGATAGGTGATCCAGCTGCTGCTCACATTGCCGTGCTTGTGGCAGAAATTGCCGTCTGTCCCGTCAACCGTCGGGTAATGATGCTCCATAAGGTCATAGACCCGGAGGATCATCTGCGTGTATTTCTCACGCTCGTCCTCCGTCGGAATATTGCTGCGCAGCAGATCGAACATTGCGCGCACGGGCGGGATCGAATCCACCTCATTCTCGCGGTAATAATTGTCCGTGTTCCCGGTTGTATCGACCGCAGCGCCGGAATCGGTGCGGATGATATTCGCATTGTAGAACGCATTGACTGCGGGATAGGTGCGCACGGAGATCGGCAGGCAGTCGTCCATCATCAGATAGGCGTCCGTCATGATGCCGTTGTAATAGGTCCAGCTCCGCCGCTTGCCCTCCGTGTCCCACGAAAAGCCGCCGTTCCGGCTGCCGAGCGCCGCAAGGTTTTCCTCGTACAGCTTCTCCGCAAGCTGCTGCACCTGCTTCACATGTTCTCTTGTTTCCGCGATCGGATCGGTCGCGCTCTCCGCAGAGACGGCGCCCCGGCTGCTGAGCAGGAGCATTGCGCCGGCTGCTGCGGCGCACCGTTTGAAATGCTGTTTTTGCTGTTTCATCGCTTTCTGTATCCTCCCCCGGGGCAGTGTGTCCCGCTTTTAGTATAGCATGCCGTGCAGTAAAAAACAATAACATATTATCATCTTTCTCTGACAAAGTCTCACAGCTTTCCGCCGGCGTGCGCATCGGCTTGCCATCCGGGCTTTTTTGTGATATAATAAGCATAATATCAATGTGCGCATCATGCCGGGCGCGTGTTGTCCGGCGGCGAGGAGGTGCCTATGCCGTTTCAGATCATCCGCAATGATATTACAAAGGTGCACGCCGATGTGATCGTCAACACGGCGAACCCGAAGCCGCAGATCGGCAGCGGGACAGACAGCGCAGTCTATGCAGCCGCCGGAGCCGACGCGCTGCTTGCCGCACGCCGTGAAATCGGAGAGATTGCACCGGGACAGGCGGCAGTGACACCCGCGTTCAGTTTACCGGCGAACTATATCATCCATACCGTCGGCCCCGCCTGGCTGGACGGTCAGCACGGTGAGCAGGAGATCCTGCGGGCATGCTACGCGAATTCACTCGCGCTTGCAGCAGAGCTCGAAGCCGAAAGCATTGCTTTCCCGCTGATCGCAACGGGCGTTTACGGCTTCCCGAAGGATGCGGCGCTGGACATCGCGCTTTCGGAAATCGGAAAGTTTCTTCTGACGCATGAGATGCAGGTGATCCTTGTGGTGCTCGGGAAGAAAGCCTTTGCGCTCTCGGAGCAGCTCATGGGCTCGGTCGAAGCCTATCTGGACGAGCATCAGGTGCAGGCGCTGGAACAGGCAGAATATGCAGACGGGCGCCGGCTTGCAGAGGCGCGCAGACGCCGTGCCGCACTGCTTTCTGCGCAGGATGTGCCGCCGCCCGGCATGCCGCGCAATGCTGCACTGCCGCTTAAGCAGCTTCTCAGCGACACGGGCGACAACTTTCAGCAGCGGCTCTTCCGGCTGATCGACGAGCGCGGTCTGGACGATGTGACCGTCTACAAGAAAGCGAACATCGACCGCAAGGTGTTTTCCAGCATCCGCTGCAAAAAAGACTACAAGCCGGCCAAGAAAACCGCCGTCGCACTGGCGGTCGCGCTGGAGCTCAGCATGCAGGAGATGACCGGGCTGCTTGCCTGCGCGGGCATTGCGCTTTCACCGGGCGACAAATTTGATCTGATTATTTCATACTGCGTGCAGAACGGCATCTATGATATTTTCAGGATCAATGCACTGCTCTTTGAATACGGTCAGCCGACGCTCGGGGCATAATCACCGCAGAAAAACTCCCGCATCATTGGCATTCTGCGCCCTTGATGCGGGAGATTCTTATGATTTGCGGCGTTTTTGTGTGAGCGCGGACAGCGACGGAGCGCTTCGCATTTGTCGTCTGACAAACGACCACTTCTTCTCTTATATGGGTTATACTGGAATCATCAGAGGAAAGGAGGTCTTCGATATGATCGGAGCATTGTTGGGCGATATGATCGGCGCCCCCTATGAGTTTGACAGGGGCGGCAAGACAAAGGCATTCCCGCTGTTTGTGCAGGAAAGCCGTTTCACGGACGATTCCGTGATGACAGCGGCGGTCGCGGACGCACTGATGGAGTCCCGCGGCAAGTCTGACGCTGCGATCCGGGCAGCGCTTGTCCGCTGCATGCAGCGCTGGGGCAGAGCCTACCCGCATGCGGGCTACGGTGGACGGTTCAGAAAATGGCTGCACACGGAGGATCCGCAGCCGAACGGCAGCTTCGGCAACGGCTCGGCGATGCGCGTCTCTGCGGCAGGCTGGCTCTTTGATGACCTCGCAGAAACGCGGCATGCGGCAGCGCTGACCGCAGAGGTCTCGCACAATCATCCCGAGGGCATCAAGGGCGCAGAGGCGGCTGCGGCAGCGATCTTTCTTGCGAGAACCGGCAGCAGCAAGGCGGAAATCCGTGCATACACCGAGCGGGAATTCGGCTATGATCTTTCCCGCACCTGCGCAGAGCTCCGCCCCGGCAATCACCATGACGAGACCTGTCAGGTGACGATACCGCTGGTGTTTGCGGCATTTCTGGAGAGCACCGGCTTTGAGGACGCGATCCGCAATGCAGTCTCCCTCGGCGGCGACACTGACACGGTCGCGTGCATCACCGGCAGCATTGCAGAAGCCTTTTACGGTGTGCCGGAGGAAATCGCAGCAGAGGGCAGACGGCGTCTGCCGGCGGATCTGCTGGATGTGCTGGATCGGTTTCAGGCGGCAATCGGGGCGCGTGAGGCGAATCTGCACGATGCGGCTGAATGCGGTGCTTTGCAGGGACATATCTGCTATGAGGTCGGCGATATTACCGCGATGGAGACCGACGCAATCGTGAATGCCGCGAATCAGACGCTGCTCGGCGGCGGCGGTGTGGACGGCGCAATCCACAGGGCGGCGGGTCCTGCGCTGCGGAAGGAATGCATGAAGCTGCACGGCTGCAAAACAGGCGAAGCGGCGATCACAGGGGGCTACCGTCTGAAAGCAAAGTATATCATTCACACGGTCGGTCCCGTGTATCATGCGGGGGATCCGAACTGTGCGGAGCAGCTGTTTGCATGCTGTTACAATTCGATGGAACTGGCTGCGCGGTTTGATGTGCATTCGATCGCGTTTCCTGCAATCTCCACCGGCGCATACGGCTATCCGAAGCGGGAGGCGGCAAAGGTTATACTGCTCGCACTCGCCCGCTGGGTCTATGCGCATCAGGATTACCCGATCAGGATTGTGCTGGTCTGCTATGATTATGAGATGCTGGAATGTTATCGGGCGGCGGAGGAAATGCTGAAAACGGCGGCGGAATGACAGGGCTCTGAACATCTGCACGGCATTTGTGACAGGCATTATTCATATGACAAACGGAACGCTCCTGTGTGTGCAGGGGCGTTCTTCGCATTTCCTGACCGGAATAAAGACCGCAGACATGCGTGCATTGACACGCTCCGCGAAATATGCTATACTGGTACACAAGGATCCCGCATCACATACGCCCAAGGAGAACTGCGATGGAAACGAAACTGAAGCTCAACACCTGGCAGACGGTTCGCGTCGGATTTGCCTTTCTTGCGATTCTGGCCTTCTGGCAGATGTATAACAATGTCATTCCGCTGATTCTGACGAAGACCTTTCACATGGACAAGAGCCTTTCCGGGCTGATCATGGCTGCGGACAATGTGCTTGCCCTGTTTCTGCTCCCGCTGTTCGGCGGGCTGTCAGATCGCTGCAATGCGAAGCTCGGAAAGCGCCGGCCGTTTATTCTGGGCGGCACGCTTGCCGCTGTGTGCCTGATGCTGCTGATTCCGCTGCTCGACAATGCGTATTATGAAAACCCGCGGACGCTCACAAAGGTGCTTTTTGTCTGCGTGCTCGGCGGCGTTCTGGTCGCGATGGGCACTTATCGGAGCCCGGCGGTCGCGCTGATGCCGGATGTGACGCCGAAGCCGCTGCGCAGCAAGGGCAATGCCGTGATCAATCTGATGGGTGCGCTCGGCGGCATCATCTATCTGGTGATCGCAAAGTGCATGTATCCCTCCGAACGGACGCAGGATGCGCCGCATGTGGATTATTTCCCGCTGTTTCTTGTGGTGGCAGGCATCATGATCCTGTCGCTCGTTGTGCTGCTGCTCTTTGTCAATGAGGTGAAGCTCAATGCGGAAATGCTCGCCTATGAAGCCGCACATCCCGAGGAGAATCTTGCCGTTGAGACCGCGGAGCACAAAGAAGTGCTCCCGAAGGATGTGAAGAAAAGCCTGGTCTTCCTGCTTTTCTCGATCGCGCTCTGGTATATGGGCTACAACGCGATGGAGACTTGGTTCACGACCTATGCGGATGCTGTCTGGAATCTTGGGCTCGGGGATGCGTCGCTCTGCCTGACGGTCGCGACCGGCGGCGCGGTCATCTGTTTTCTGCCCGCTGGCGCGGCTGCCGGCAGGATCGGGCGCAGGAAGACGATTCTGTGCGGCGTGCTGCTGCTCGCTGCATGCTTCTGCACTGCGTTTGTGTATACGCTGCTGTTTCAGGAATTTCACAGCCCGCTTTACATCCTGTTTTTCCTTGTGGGTGCAGCGTGGGCGATGATCAATGTCAATTCGCTGCCGATGGTGCTGGAGATGTGCAGGGGCTCCGAGGTCGGGCGATTCACCGGGTTTTATTATACATTCAGCATGATTGCGCAGGTCGCAGCGCCGATCTGTGCGGGCGCACTCATGGAGCATTTCAGCTACATGACGCTGTTCCCGTTCTGTGCGGTCTTTGTCCTGCTCTCGCTTGTGACGATGCTCTTTGTGCGTCACGGCGACACAAAGGCAGCGGTAAAGCGCGGGCTGGAAGCATTTGAGGATATGGAATGAGCGGGGAGGAGCACCGATGAAAGCAGCACTTTGTCAGTTCCGCATTGCGTTTGAAGAAAAGGCGCAGAATCTGCGGCGTGCCGAGGAAATGGTCGCATCTGCGGCGAAAGCGGGTGCGGAGATCATCTTCTTCCCGGAAATGTCGTTCACGGGATTCTCGATGCAGGTCTCCCGCACCGGGGAAACGGACGGTGAAACGGCGGCGCGCATGCAGCAGTATGCGCAGAGATACGGCATTGCGGTCGGGTTCGGCTGGGTGAAGAAAGCGGGGGCGCACGGCGAAAACCACTATACTGTCACGGACAAAACCGGCGCGGTTCTTGCCGATTATATCAAGGTGCATCCGTTTTCGTTCAGCGGCGAGGACAGGTATTTTGCGGCAGGCGACCGCCCTGTGATATTCACATACGGCGGCATCACATTCGGCCTGTTTATCTGCTATGACCTGCGCTTCCCGGAGATCTTCCGTGCGGTCTCGGCAGAGGCGGAGGTGCTTGTCGTTGCGGCAAACTGGCCGGAGAAGCGCATCGCGCACTGGAACCGGCTGCTGGAGGCCCGTGCGATCGAAAATCAGGCGTGGGTGCTCGGCATCAACTGCGTCGGCGAGCAGCAGGGGCAGCATTATAACGGCAGCAGCAGAGCAGTGGATCCCGCGGGAGAGACCGCCGATGCGCTGACTGACCGCGAGGGGATGATCTTTTGCGGGATCGGGGATGAAGCGGCACAGCTCCGCAGCAGCTTCCCGGCGCTGAAAGACCGCAGAACGGCACTTTATCGGAAATGGATGGAATGAAACGATGATCAACGAAAACGGCGCATGGATCATGCAGGGCACGGCGATCAGCGACCCGCATCGCATCCGCACATGGCAGGCGCTTGTGGACCGGATCAATGAGATCGGGTTTCTGCCGCTTTTTGCAAATGAGATCCCGGGCTTTTCCGCAGAGGAGCATGTCGCGGCGAAATACTGGTGGAGCGGCGACCGCACGCAGGATCCGTGGGAATGGCGCGAGATTATTTCCGCGAGCAGAACGGCGGCATACGGCAAATTCTTCGATAAGAAGGCGGGCTTCATCAGTCTGCGATGGCTGCCGTATTTCGCAAATTTCTGCCGCGACGGCTACGATTTCGATGCGGCCTGGGAGGATGCGAAGATCACGCGCCGCGAAAAGCTGATCATGGATGTGCTGACGGATACCGATGCAGCGGGCGAGGTCATCTGGAAGGACACGCAGATCCTTTCGACCGAGCTCAAAAAGCTGGCGGGATTCGGCAAGGGCGGCGAGAAAAACTTTCCCGGCGTGGCGACCGAGCTGATGATGAAGCTGTATCTTGTGACGGCGGATTTTCACCGGCGCAGAAATCAAAGCGGCGGTGAATACGGCATGCCCGTCTCGGTGCTGCTGCCGCCGGAAGCGGTCTGGGGATACGATGCCGTGACCGCAGCCTATGACGAGGAGCCGGCGGTGTCATGGCAGCGGATACACGATCAGATTCTGGTGCATTTCCCGCACGCGGAGGAGACGGCAATCCGCAGGCTGATCGGGAAATGCCCTGCGTGACACGCAGAAACGGAAAGGAAGCAGAGCATGAAGATCATCGCAATCGGCGCAGTGACGGCAGGCGGCAAAACGACGCTTGTGCGTGCGCTCAGGGAGCGGCTGCCGCGGGCGGCATCGCTGCATTTTGACGATTATACCTTTGACGGCGAAGTTGCGGATTTCGGCAAATGGGTCTCAGAGGGCGCAGATGTGCATGTGTGGGATCTTTCCCCGCTCAGGGCAGACATTGAGCGGATCCATCGCGGCGGGGCATATGATTATCTGCTGCTGGATTATCCCTTTGCCTATGCGCACAGGATGATCCGGCAATATCTTGACTGCTGCATCTTTCTGGATACGCCGCTGGATATTGCCATGGCGCGGCGTGTGCTGCGGGATATGCAGGCGGCGTCGGGCGATGAGATCCGGCAGAATATGGAAACCTATCTGCAATATGCGAGACCGGCGTATGTGCTTATGCGGGAGGAGCAGCTCGCCGCTGCGGATTCTGTGCTGGACGGTACAAAGGCGCCGGAAACGCTCGTGCAGGAGGCATTGGAGATCATCCTGCATTGCTGATGCGGGCGCAGAAAAGGGACGGAGGTTTTTTCTCCGTCCCTCAGTCTGTCGCTAAAGTCCAGAGATCGCGAATCGCAGGGCGATTCGCCTAGGGGGAGCCTCTATCGCAGGCTCCCCCTCTCGGCAAAACGATCCACTGGATCGTTTTGCTCGATTCACCCCTGCCGAGCTCCTAAAGTCAAGGGATTTCGCCGC
>JAEEXH010000071.1 GCA_016291435.1 Oscillospiraceae bacterium | reverse complement strand
GTCAATAGAAACGCCATAGTACTTCTGACCTTACATCAGAAATACTATGGCGTAAAACTTCTTTATGCGTACCGTTCTTATGCTGACAGGGAGTATTTTTCACGGAAGTCTGCGTAGTAGCGGTCGTAATCCGCGGAATGCTGCTCTTTCAGGTGCTCCAGATACTCATGCGTATCGAAGGAGCCCTCATTCAGCTCGATCATTGCGACTGCGATATTGGAGCAGTGGTCGGAGACACGCTCCAGATTCGTGATCAGGTCATTGAAGACAAAGCCCTGCCGGATCGTGCAGTTTGCATTTTGCAGGCGCTCGATATGATGCATCTTCATCTCATCGCAGAGCACATCAATGACATCCTCCAGCGGCTCAACCTTCGTTGCGAGATTCAGGTCATCCGAGAGGAATGCCTCAAAGGTCAGTGCAAGTGCCTCGCGCACCGCGTCATAAATCACGGCAAATTCCTTCTGCGCCTCCTCCGAGAAGCTGATCTGCTTCTCACGGAGCTCCTTTGCGCTTTCCGCAAGGTTCAGCGCGTGGTCGGAGATGCGCTCAAAATCGGAGAGCGTGTGCAGATAAACCGAGATTGCGCGGCTCTGCTCCTCTGTCAGCGCACGGGAGGTGAGCTGAAGCAGATAGGAACCCAGCGCGTCTTCATATGTATCGACGGCGGCTTCTGCATCGGCGACTGCCTTGTAGCCCTCCTCCGAATAGTCGGTGATCAGCGCGAGCGCATTCAGCATCGCATCCTTCGATTTCTCAGCCATCTCGTCGATGGTGAGGCGGCTCTGCTCAACGGCAAGCGCCGGATACTGCAAAAAGCGCTCCTCGAGCCGCAGGGCGGGATTCTGCTCCGCGCCTGCCTTGTCGGGAATCATCAGCCGCACGATCGCTTCCATCGCATCGTTGAACGGCATCAGCAGGATGAGCATAATCGCACGGAACAGCGTGTTCACAAGTGCGGTCGAGACGGGGGTCATCACCCTGTCCATGAACGGGAAGCCGATGATCGCGTCCAGGATATAGAAGATCGCGGCGAAGAGCATCACGCCGATGATGGAGCCGACAAGATAGACAAAAGCCGTGCGCTTGCCGTCGGTCTTCGCACCGAGTGCAGAGAGCAGAACCGGCAGTGCCGCACCGATGCTGATGCCCATGATCAGCGGGAGCGCCGCCTCAAATGTCAGCGCGCCGGTGACGGAAAGCGCCTGCACGATACCGACTGCCGCAGATGCCGACTGCAATACCGCGGTGAACACTGTGCCGACAAAAATGCCGAACAGCGGGTTTTTCATCGAAGTGAGCGCAGAAGTGAACCACGGCTGCTCGCGGAGACCCTCCACAGCGCCGCTCATCATGCTCATGCCGATCATGAGCACGGCAAAGCCCATCAGGATATTGCCGATCTGCTGCGTCTGCTGTTTCTTTGAGAACATGCAGCAGACAATGCCGATCACGGCGATGATGCCGGTCAGCGTGGCGGTCGAGAGCAGCTCTTTGAGGCTGCCGCCGCCTTCGATATAGCTGAGGCAGATGATCCAGCCGGTGATGCTGGTGCCGAGAATTGCGCCGTAGATGACGCCGATCGCCTGCTTCACTTTCATCATGCCGGAATTGACAAAGCCGACGACCATGACGGAGGTTGCGCAGGAGGACTGGATCACAGCCGTGACGCCTGCGCCGAGCAGAACGCCTCTGAGGGGCGTGCCCGTCAGCTTGAAAAGCACCGGTTCCAGCTTGCTGCCGGAGATTTTCTTGAGGCCGTCTCCCATGAGCGACATGCCGAAGAGAAAGAGCGCGACGCCCGAGAGAAGGGCGATAAATCCGGAAATACCCATTGTATTTCCCTCACTTTCCTTTTGATTTTCACTTACCTATACAATAGCATTATAACATCGAAATCTGAAAAGCGCAACAGTTTTGCGTGAAATCTGTGTAAAATTTCGGCGGGGCTCATGCAGAAAAATCACCGTGTCCGCAGGTTTTTTCAGTGCAAAATGCCGGGGGAGACGGGTCGGCGGCGCGGCGGGAGGTGCGAAAAACAAAATGTGCAGCATCCATTGCACTTTTCGCCGAAATGTGCTATAATAATAAAGAAATGCAGCAGGAGGTGAGAAAATGCCGCTGAATCTGTCGCCCTATACGGGCAATGAGCCGTTTATCTTCATCAGCTATGCGCACCGCGATGATCAGCGCGTGCTGCCTGTGATTCATAAGCTGCTTGCAGCGGGCTTCCGCATCTGGTATGACGATGCGATCGAGAAGGGGCGCGAGTGGGACAACGACATTGCACGCCATGTCCGCGACTGTGCGGTGTTTATCCCTTTTTTCACTGAAAACTACCTCGCGTCGCGCAACTGCAAGAACGAGCTGCGCTATGCGCTGAGCAAGAACCGCCGCTGCCTTGCGGTCTTTCTGGAGGAGATCTCCTTTGAGAATGACCCGGGGCTCGAAATGTATATCTATGTGAATCAGAATATCATGGCGCAGAGCATGGAGACGGACACGATCTTTGAAAAGATCGCCGAGGTGCCGCTTTTGCAGCCGTGCCTGATCCCGCCGGAGCCTGTATCAGTGCCCGCGCCGCAGCCGGAGAAGTCCCGTGAAATGCCGCCGGAGCCTGTGCGGGAAACGCCCGTGCCGGCAGCGCAGACTGCTGCGCCGAAGTTCGGCCCGATCCGCTGGATCATCTGGATCGTGCTGCTGCTTCTTACCCTGTTCCAGGTTCGCCTTGAGACATATGACGACGGAAAAGGCGGCTTCTCGTCAATGGGTGACTCGGCGGCATTCATCATCCTGCATTTGCTGATCGGATTCGCGGGTATCGCGTTGATCGCAGTCACAGAGGCAAGGTATCCTGTGAGGCGTGAGAAAAACAGCCCCGGGCTGCTTCTGCGCGGCTCTGTCACATGCCTGAACCTCATGCTCGCGGTGATGCTCATTACACACGGCGACAGTGTGCTCTGGCAGATCCTTGCGGGCGGGCTGGCTGCTGCCGGTTCCTTTATCGGCGGGCTCCGCATCCGGCAGCTGCGGCAGTTTGACGGAAACAGCGGCATCATGTGCTTCTATGCGGCGGTATGGCTGATTGCCGGATTCGTTTCTGAAAGTGTTTATGATTTTTATTCTGTCAATTTTCAGCGGTGGGTGTATGCGGGCACACTTCAGGCGGCGGCGCTGTCAGGCTTCCTGGTGCTGACGCTGATCCTTGCGGTCAGGGCATTCCGGCAGAGGGAGCCGCGCAGACGAACGTATATCGTGCAGTTTGCAGCGCTGGGGCTAATGATCCTGTTCACGCTTTGGCTCCTTTGCCGGTACATCTATTGGTTCATCGTACTGCAGGACATGCTCATCGAGCTGGGGTGACAGGGCGTGCGCGTTCTGCGCCTTGCAGAAATCTGACATTATGCAGGAGGTGAGAAAATGCCGCAGGATACATCGCCCTATACGGGGAAGGAGCCGTTTATCTTCATCAGCTATGCGCACCGCGATGATAAGCGCGTGCTGCCTGTGATTCATAAGCTGCTTGCAGCAGGCTTCCGCATCTGGTATGATGATGCGATCGAGAAGGGGCGCGAGTGGGACAATGACATTGCACGCCATGTCCGTGACTGTGCGGTGTTTATCCCTTTTTTCACTGAAAACTACCTCGCGTCGCGCAACTGCAAGAACGAGCTGCGCTATGCGCTGAGCAAGAACCGCCGCTGCCTTGCGGTCTTTCTGGAGGAGATCTCCTTTGAGAATGACCCGGGGCTCGAAATGTATATCTATGTGAATCAGAATATCATGGCGCAGAGCATGAAGACGGACACGATCTTTGAAAAGATCGCCGAGGTGCCGCTTTTGCAGCCGTGCCTTGCGCCGCCCGAACCCGAACCCGAACCGCAGACCGATATGCAGCCGAAAGCGCAGACCAAAGAGGCGCCGAAAGCGAAGCGTGCGCCGGAAATGCCTGTTCTGCATGTGAAGCCTGCAACACCCGCGCCGAAGTTCGGTCCGATCCGCTGGATCATCTGGATTTTGCTGCTGCTCTATACCCTGTTTTTGGTGCTGACTGAGACCAGGGACAGCGGATATACAAATCTGGTCACTTCGGCGGGCTCAGTCGCCATACTTGTGGGCTTGCACCTGTTTGCCGGATTTGCAGGCCTTGCGGCGATTGCAGTCACAGAGGCAAGGCACCGGGTAAAGCGCGAAAAAAACAGCCCCGGGCTGTTTCTGCGCGGCTCTGTCACCTGCCTGAACATCATGATCGCAGTGCTGCTCATCACACACGGAGACAGTGTGCTCTGGCAGATTCTTGCGGGTGCGCTCGCTGCTGCCGGCTTCCTTTTCGGCGGGCTTCGCATCGGGCGGCTGCGGCAGTTTTCCGGCAAAATCGGCATCATGTGCACCTATGCGGCGGCATGGCGCTCTGCCGCTGTCGTTCTGTTCATGATTTTTGACTATTACAGCAAACGGATCCGTCTGTTTCGGGTATCGGAGGCGGTGCAGCTTGCCGCACTCACGGGCTTTCTGGCGGTGACGCTGTTCTTTGCGGTCAAGGCGTTTTGGAAAAAGGAAACCGGCAGAGGACAATTCATCGCGCAGATTGCTGTGCTGGTGCTGCTGTTCGCCGTAACGGTTCCCGCCCTCATTCAACGTATCATCTGGTGCATAAATTACTATTCATTGCTGCGCATTCCGTGCTGAGCAGGAGGTGACAGGATGCAGAATGATCCGAAGCTGAGGCCCTATACCGGCAGGAAAAAATATATCTTCATCAGCTATGCGCATCTTGACAGTGCGCGCGTTTTGCCGGTCGTTTACAAGCTGATCGCCGCGGGCTACCGCGTCTGGTATGACGATGCGATCGAGAAGGGGCGCGAGTGGGATGATGACATTGCGCTCCATGTCCTTGGCTGCGAAGTCTTTATTCCGTTCTTCTCGGAGAATTATCTGGCATCAGACAACTGCCGGAAAGAGATGAAGTATGCGGTGAGCAAAAAGCGCCGGACACTGGGCGTTGTGCTGGAGGATGTCTCTTTTGAGGGTGCACGCGGGATCGAGATGTATATTTCCTCTGTCCAGCATATCATGGCACAGCAGATGGATCCGGATGAGATCACGGATGCTGTCGTGAATGCGCCGCTGACTGCGCCCTGTATGAAATCGCCGCCTGCGCAGACCGATGTGCTGCCGCAGACAGCGCCGCGGCAGGGGGATGTCTCGGAACATGCGGAGACACGGTCAGAACCGGCATCGCCGCCCGATGTGTCGGGCATTTCTGTCTGGCTGCTTGCGCTGGTATATACCGCGCTGCTCTTTGTCTATGCCTTTCGGAATTTCCCGGAGGCACATGATTGGCAAAGCACAATCCCGCTGCTCCTGCTTCATCTGGTCATCGGGATTCCCGGTGCGGCTGCGATTGCGGCGGAAGAGAAGCTGTACCCGTCATACCTTCCCCCGTGTGAGAAACTGGACTTCGGGCTGCTGCTGCGCAGCGTTGTCACAGGCTGGAATCTGCTATTTCCGCTCCTGCTGGCAGTGCACGGAGACAGTCTGGCAGGGCAGATCGCTGCGAGCGGCGTGACAGTGGGTGCCTGCTGGTTCATCGGTATAATTGTCGCTCCGCTCCGTCAGCTCGGCGGAAAAAAGGAGCTGCGGTATGCCTTTTCGCTGCTCTGGGCGGCGGCGCTCTTCGGCGCGCAGATGTGTTATCGCGGCACGGAGATCTTTTGCTATGCCGGTATGATGCACGCGCTCGGGCTGGGATGCTTTGCGGTGCTGCTGCTGATTGCGGCGTTTCGCAGGAAGGAGACCGCAGGCGGGAAACTTGCCGCACAGTGCGCTGTGTGCGCTGCGGTGCTCGCGCTTGCTTTGTGGGCGTTATGGCAGTCTCTGACGGCGCTTTGAGCCGCAGTGCTTGACAAGCGCGGGATTCTGTGCTATACTTTATTTTCGGATACAATCAAATTGCTGCTCACGCGGCACGACAGTTCGTTTGCGCCATCCTGTCGTTAATCAAAACCAGGGCAGAAAACACATGGGATACATGCGCTTCTGTACCGTTTGGGCGGCAGAGGCGCATTTTTTATGCAAAAGGAGACAATATGTATACGTTGAAAACATCGGCATCCTTTGACAGCGCACATTTCCTCGCGGGCTATGCCGGAAAATGTGCGAATCTCCACGGGCACACCTGGAAGATCGAAGCGGAGATCGCGGGCGATGCGCTCACAGCGTCCGGCGAAAAGCGCGGCATGATCCTCGATTTCGGCGACTTCAAGAAAGCCGTCCGTGCGCTCGCAGACAGCTTCGACCATGCGCTGATCTATGAGCAGGCCTCTCTCAAAGAGACCACGCTCGTGGCACTGCGGGAGGAGCATTTCCGCCTGATCGAAGTGCCTTACCGCCCGACTGCGGAAAACTTCGCGCACAGCTTTTTTGAGCAGCTTGCGGCAATGGGTCTGCCCGTCTCCCGCGTGACGGTCTATGAGACCCCGGAAAACGCGGCGAGCTATGAGGTGTGAGATGGAAGCATTACGGCTTGCGGAACAGTTTGTCAGCATCAACGGCGAGGGGCAGAAAGCGGGCGAGCTTGCGCTCTTTTTCCGCTTCACAGGCTGCAATCTCTGCTGTGACTGGTGCGATACCAAGTGGGCGAATGCGCCGGATGCTGCCTTTCAGCCGGTGACGGCGGCGCAGCTCTGTGAGGTCGCAGAGAAAGCGGGCATACACAATGTGACGCTGACAGGCGGGGAGCCGCTTTTGCAGGAGAGCATCGGCGCACTCATCACGATGCTGCTGGAATCAGGGCATGCGGTCGAGATTGAGACAAACGGCAGTGTGCCGCTGCCGGAGATCACCCCGCGCCCGTCCTACACAATGGACTACAAGCTGCCGTCCTCGGGGATGGAGCAGCACATGTGTCTTGAAAATCTCACAAGGCTCACTGCGGCGGATACGCTGAAATTTGTCTGCGGCTCAGAGGCGGATCTTCAGCGGGCGGCAGAGATCATCGCGGAATATCATCTCATCGGGAAATGCAAAATCTATCTCAGCCCGGTCTTCGGGCGGATCGACCCCGCGGAGATGGTGGAATTCATGAAGGAGCGAAAGCTCATTGGCGTGCGGCTGCAATTACAGCTGCACAAGTTTATCTGGGACCCGAACGAAAGGGGCGTGTGACAAATGATCGACAAGCAGGCAATCGAAGAACACATCCGGGGCATTCTCATTGCGCTCGGGGATGACCCCGACAGAGAGGGGCTCAGAGAGACACCGGCGCGTGTTGCGCGGATGTACGAAGAGGTTTACGCCGGGATGAACTATACGAATCACGAGATCGCGGAGATGTTCGGCAAGACCTTTGCGGCGCCGCAGAACGCAGGACCCGTTGTCGTGCGGGATATTGAGGTGTTCTCCTACTGCGAGCACCATCTCGCGCTGATGTATGACATGTCGGTGAATGTGGCATATGTGCCGCAGGGGAAGGTGATTGGGCTTTCAAAGATCGCACGCATCTGCGATATGGCGGCAAAGCGGCTGCAATTACAGGAGCGGCTCGGCGCGGACATTGCCGAGATCATGATGGAAGCGGCAGGCACGCCCGATGTCGGCGTGGTGATCGCGGGGACGCACAGCTGCATGACGGCACGCGGCATCCGCAGCAGCTCCGCACGGACGGTCACACAGACCTTCTGCGGGAAATTCCGTGAGGACTGGAACCTGCAAAGGCTCATCACCGAAGGCGTGAAGTGAAAATTGGCATTGCGCATTAAAAATTAACGGGGAGTATACAGTATGAAAGCACTGGTTTTATTCAGCGGTGGGCTTGACAGCACAACCTGTCTGGCGCTCGCAATCGAAAAATACGGCAAAGAGCATGTCCTTGCGCTCTCTGTCTCCTACGGGCAGAAGCACCGGAAAGAGATCGAAGCGGCAAAGGCAGTCGCGGCATATTACGGCATCGAGCTTCGCACGCTCGATCTGGCGGCGATCTTCGCGGGCTCCGACTGCTCGCTCCTCACGGGCAGCAGCGCAGAGATCCCGAAGGAATCCTATGCGGAGCAGCTCACCGAAACGGACGGCAAGCCGGTCTCGACCTATGTGCCCTTCCGCAACGGGCTGTTTCTTTCGTCTGCGGCGAGCGTCGCGCTCTCGCAGGGCTGTGATGTGATCTATTACGGCGCCCATGCGGACGATGCCGCGGGGAATGCCTATCCCGATTGCAGCGGCGAATTCAATGAAGCGATGTCACGGGCGATTTATCTCGGCAGCGGGAAGCAGCTTCGCATCGAAGCGCCGTTTGTCGGGAAGAAAAAGGCGGATGTGGTCGCCGAGGGGCTGCGCCTGCACGCGCCCTATCACCTGACATGGAGCTGCTACGAGGGCGGGAAGACCCCCTGCGGGCTCTGCGGCACCTGCCGTGACCGTGCGGCGGCATTTGCGGCGAACGGCGTCAAAGACCCGGCGCTCTGACCGCAGAAAAACTCTTTACAAGAGAAATGAAATATGCTATAATATAAAAAGCAAAACCAAATGAAATCCAACAGACGAATGTAAGGTGTAACAAAACATGCTCACGGAACATCAGACGCATTTTTCCCGCCGTTCCTGGACGGAGATCCGGCTTTCGGCGCTGCGGGAGAATCTGCGCATCTACAAGGAACACTGCCGCGCAGAGGAGATCATGGCGGTCGTCAAGGCGGATGCCTACGGCCACGGCGCCGCGGAATGCGCGCATGTGCTCGCGGAAGCGGGCGTCCGGCTCTTTGCCGTGTCGAATATCATCGAAGCGATCGAGCTGAGGCTGGCAGGCGTAAAGGGAGAGATCCTCATTCTCGGCTATACCCCGGCAGAGCAGCTCCCGCTCCTCACGGAATATGACATCATGCAGGCGGTTGTCTCGGAGGCGGATGCTGCGCGCATCGCGGAGAAAGCACCGGAAGCCCGTGTGCAGTATGCGATCGACACCGGCATGAACCGCATCGGGCTCGATGCAGACGATCCTGCCGCCTGTGAAGCCGTCATGCGGAAATACCCGCTCAATCTCTGCGGGATGTTCACGCATCTCTGTGTTGCCGATACGGACACGGCGGAGTGCCGCGCATTCACCCGCGGGCAGATTGCGAAGTTTGAAGCGGTTGCAGACCGCGTTGCCGACATGCAGCTCCCCTATGTCCACTGTCTCAACTCGGCAGGCGGGCTCTGGCAGGAGACAAAATATAACCGCATTGCGCGGCTCGGCATCGTGATGTACGGGCTGAAACCCGATTACGCAAACACTTTGCCCGAGGGAATCCGGCCTGTGCTCGAATGGAAATCCGTCATTTCGATGGTGAAGCCTCTGCACAAGGGTGAAACGGTCGGCTACGGGCGCACCTTCACCGCAGAACATGAGATGCTGCTTGCAACGGTCCCGACAGGCTATGCGGACGGCTATGACCGGCTGCTCTCGAACAGGGGCTATGTGCTGATTGACGGGCACCGTGCGCCGGTTGTCGGCAGAGTGTGCATGGATCAGCTCACCGTGGATGTCACGGGGCTGGATGTGGAGGCGGGCGACGAGGTCGTGCTGCTCGGGCAGTCCGGCGGGGAGACCTATACGGCGGATGACATGGCACAGCAGATCGGCACCATCGGATACGAGATCATCTGCGGCATCACACACAGAGTGCAGAGAAAGTATTTGTGATCATGGACTACATTCTTTTGGCGGGCATGCTCGTGCTCATCATTCTGCTGGCGGTTGTGCTGATGCAGCTTCTGAAAATGCAGCACGGCGCGGGCAATGCCGCAGAGCAGTCGATGCAGAAGCTGCTCGAACAGGAAAAATCGCTCCGGCAGGCACAGTCCGATCACACGAACGAGACCATCCGTCTCTCGATGGACATGATGCGGCAGAGCGTCACGGAAAACCAGTCGCAGACAAGAGAAACGACCGCGGCGCAGCTCCGGCAGTTTGAGGAGCGCATCCGCGGTCTGGAGGAGCAGAGCACCCGTGTCATGGGGCAGCTCCGCGATACACTGAATGAACAGCTTGAGCTCCTCCGGCAGTCGAATGAACGCCGGCTGGGTGAGATCCAGAAGACCGTCAGCGAGAAATTGCAGGAGCAGCTCGATGCCCGCATGACCGAGAGCTTCCGGCGCGTGACAGACAGCCTCGAAGCGGTCTACAAGGGGCTCGGGGAAATGAAAACCCTCGCTTCCGATGTCGGCGGGCTGAAGCGCGTGCTCTCGAATGTCAAGACACGCGGCACCTTCGGCGAGATCCGGCTCGGCAGCATCCTTGCGGATATTCTGGCGCCCGATCAGTACGCGGAGAATGTGGAGACTGTGCCGGGCTCAAAGAAGCGCGTGGAGTTTGCGATCAAGCTCCCGACAGAGGACGGCGGCTGCATCTGGCTGCCGATCGACTCCAAGTTCCCGGCGGACTGCTACGAGCATCTGCTGGATGCTGAGGAGCTCGGCGACCGCGATGCCGTGCAGGCAGCCTCCGAAGCGCTGCGTGCGCGCATTCTGAGCTTCGGCAAGGAGATTCACGAGAAATACATCCGCGAGCCGGAGACCACCGCGTTCGGCATTCTGTTTCTGCCGTTTGAGGGGCTTTACTCCGAGGTCGTCAGCAGCGGCGTGACAGAGACGCTGCATCAGAAATACAGCGTGACCGTGGCGGGACCCTCGACAATGGCGGCGATGCTCAATGCGCTTTACATGGGCTTCCGCACGCTCCAGATTCAGAAGCAGTCTGACCGCGTCTGGGAGATTCTCGGCGGCGTGCAGACGGAATTTGAGAAGTTTGAGGCGGTGCTCTCGGCGACACAGAAGAAGCTGGACGATGCCGGCAAGGAGCTTGACAAGCTGGTCGGCGTGCGGACAAGGGCGATCAATCAGAAGCTCAGACAGGTGCAGCTTTCGATGCAGGACGCGGAGGAGTAATATGGAACCGCATACATATATTATTGAAAAGATCGAAGGCGATTATGCCTATCTGAAGCAGACAGACGCAGAAAACCCGGAGCTCTTTCAAGTCGCGATGGCGTTGCTGCCCTTCGGCGCGGACATCGGCACGGAGCTCTCGGGCTGCATGGGCTGCTTTGAGATGCTAAATTAAGTCCTTTTGGAAATTGCGCTGCAAGGATAAATCAGAATTTTACCCCTCAGTCAGCTTCGCTGACAGCTCCCCTTTCATGGGAGCCGAGAACGAGGCCCCCCAGCCCTTGAGGAGCGCTTTACCTTGCCTTCCCTGAAAGGGGAGGGGGACTGCCGCCAAGGGCGGCGGTGGAGGGGTTACTCCGTGCGCATTCTTCCCGGGAACACCTTCCCGGGAACACCTGAAACGGGCAAAAATAAAAAAAGAGAGCCGAAGCTCTCCCTTTTCTGTGCATCACATAGAGTGGTGCTGTCTGATGGCGGCGCGTGCCTTGGTGACAATGGTCTTGTCGTTCTCGTAAGTGAGCATCCCGGGCGCACGGATAATATCGACCCACCGGATCTCGGCGATCTCCTCCTCCTGCGGCACATAATCATAATTGCGTGCCAGTGCAAGAAAATAGACCACCAGCTTCTGCGTATCGCGCTTCGGTGAATAGGACACGGTTTCGCGGAAGGTCTGATCCAGAATCACATCCAGACCCGTTTCCTCCTTGATCTCGCGCCTTGCGGTCTCCAGTTCCGTTTCATCTCCTTCGACATGCCCCTTCGGAAACGACCAGTGGCCGCTGTTGACGTGCTTGATGAGCAGAATCTCGACATTGCCGTGATACCGCCGGTACACGATCGCGCCGCATGATTTTTCGTGCAGCATTCCAAAGTTCCTTTCGTATGGTATAGGCAGGTGTATGTTTGCCTTTATTATAACACAGATTCGCGGATTTGTAAAGTAGTTCGCGGGCAGTTATTCTATCTTTTGAAAGTGAGGATGATCCCTATGTCTCAGAAAACCGCATTCAGCGCAGCAAATATCCTGCTGCCGAAAAAGGAATCCATGTCGGCTGCGTGGGCAGTCTGTGCGTGCGACCAGTACACCGGCGAGCCCGCCTACTGGGCGGAGACAGAGCGTCTTGTCGGCGAAAAGCCCTCGACCCTGCGTCTGATTCTGCCGGAGGTCTATCTGGAGGATGCGGATGTGGAGAGCCGCATCGCAAAGATCCGCGAGAGCATGGAGCAGTATCTCAAAAACGGCGTATTTACGGAATATCCCGATGCGATGATCTATGTGGAGCGCATCCAGAGCGACGGCAAGATGAGAGCAGGCCTCGTCGGAAAGATCGACCTTGAGCAGTATGATTACTCGAAGGGCAGCGTGTCGCCTGTCCGTGCGACAGAGGCAACTGTCCCCGAGCGCATCCCGCCGCGTGTGCGCATCCGCCGCGGCGCAAAGCTGGAGCTCCCGCATATCATGATTCTGCTCGACGATGTGCAGAAGACCGTCATCGAGCCGCTCGCCGCCATGAAGGACAGCATGACGCTTGTCTATGACACCGAACTCATGCAGGGCGGCGGATCTATCAAGGGCTGGCTTGTGCCGGCTGAGCAGCAGGCAAAGATCATTTCCGCGCTCGAAGCCCTCGCAGACGTCTTCCCCGCAGGAGAGGCACCGCTTGTCTACGCGATGGGCGACGGCAACCACTCCCTTGCGACCGCAAAGGCATTCTATGAGGAATGGAAGGCGGCAAACCCCGGCGCAGACACCGAGAACGCCCCGCAGCGCTATGCCCTCGCAGAGCTAGTGAACCTGCACTCCCCGGCACTGGAATTTGAGGCGATTCACCGCATTCTCATGGGTGTTGACACAAAGAAGCTGCTTGCGGATATGACACAGGCGCTTGATCTTCGCACCGATGAGACCGCCCCGCAGAGCTTTGAGGTGATCTGCTGCTGCGGCAAGCGTCAGGTATATTTCATTCACAAGCCCACCTCGAATCTCACCGTCGGCAGCGTGCAGCAGTTCCTTGACAAGTGGCTAAAGGAAAACGGCGGCAAGATCGACTATATCCACGGCGCAGATGTCGTCGCAAAGCTCGCGGAGGCAGAGGGCAGCCTCGGCATCCTCCTGCCCGATATGCAGAAATCGGAGCTCTTCCCGACCGTCATCAAGGACGGCGCGCTCCCCAGAAAGACCTTCTCGATGGGTCACGCGGCGGATAAGAGATTCTATATGGAGTGCCGAATGATTACGGAGTAATCATTCATTTGCGCACAGCGCAATTTCATGCGCAGCATTTCATCCGTCAGGATTTCACCGCGAAGCGATTTCTTTTCTGAATCCTATATCATTATGGAGTGCAGAATAATTACAGAGTAATCATTCATCTGCGCACAGCGCAATTTCATGCGCAGCATTTCATCCGTCAGGATTTCACCGCGAAGCGATTTCTTCTCTGAATCCTGTATCATTGATTGATTCCTGCGCGATTGCCTTCCGGGTGACTGATGCAGGTAACCTTCATGCCTCCCATGAAAGGGGAGGGGAACCGCCGTCAGGCGGCGGAGGGGTTCTCTGCGGCGCATGGGAGCGCTTATAACCCCTCAGTCAGCTGCGCTGACAGCTCCCCTGTTAGGGGAGCCGAGCGTGGTTAGAGGGAGGCAAGAATCATGCCCGCAAAAGCCGTGCGGGAGAGAGGTGAAACAAACCGTTGCTCGATAAACTGATCACAACCCATGACCTTTCCGACGCAGAGCTTCTGCGGTTCTTCTCGGAGCCGCAGGAGGAAGCCCCGCTCTTTGCCGCCGCAGACGCTGTCCGGCGAGAATATTACGGCGACGAGGTCTACATGCGCGGGCTGATCGAATTTACGAATATCTGCAAAAATGACTGCTATTACTGCGGTATCCGCAGAAGCAACAGCCATGCCGTGCGCTATCGCCTGACGGATGCGGAAATCCTCGCCTGCTGTGACGAGGGCTATGATCTTGGCTACCGCACATTTGTTCTGCAAGGCGGCGAGGACGGCTTTTTCACCGATGACAAGATCTGCGCGATTGTGTCGGCGATCAAAGCAGCACATCCCGACTGCGCGGTGACGCTCTCTATCGGGGAGAAATCCCGCGAGAGCTATCAGGCGTATTATGATGCAGGTGCGCGGCGCTATCTGCTGCGGCACGAGACTGCTGATCCTGTGCATTACAGAAAGCTGCATCCTGCGGAAATGTCGCTAGAAAACCGCAAGCGCTGTCTCTTTGACCTCAAAGCGATCGGCTATCAGGTCGGCAGCGGCTTCATGATCGGCTCGCCCTATCAGACGCCGGAAACGCTGCTTTCGGACATCCGCTTTTTGCAGGCGCTCTGCCCTGCGATGATCGGCGTCGGGCCCTATATCACGCACAGGGAGACACCCTTTGCGGAGATGCCGCCGGGAGAGCTGCATTTTAGTCTGCGCATTGTTGCGCTGCTGCGGCTGATGTTCCCGAAGGCACTGATCCCCGCGACAACGGCATTTGCCTCGCTGCACGCAGAGGGCAGGGAGCTGGCACTCAGAGCGGGCGCCAATGTTGTGATGCCGAATCTCTCGCCTGTGACCGTGCGGAAGCACTATGATCTTTACGAGAACAAGGTCTGCCTCGGCGACGAAGCGGCACACTGCCGCGGCTGCATGGAGCGGCGCATCGCCTCTGCGGGATACCGCGCTGTCGTTGCGGTCGGAGACTCGCTTGTCTGAATGCGAAATTATAACCGCATCTTTTACGCCCTAAAAATAGGAAGTGATAATGTAATGAGCTGGGATTACTGTACTGTATATGAGCAGGCAGTCTGTGCGTGCGGAAATGGCGTTGTAACAAGAGAAAAACATTGCAAGAGTGATGACTGGGGCAGAAGCGAAGAACACATACATAATGAAGAAATTAAGTGTGAGAACTGCGCTGCGAATTATCATATAGAACATAGAAACGGTCATCACTTCCTACCTTGGAAAGGCGATTGGTGGGATATTGCTTATCTTGTTCCGAACGGATGTAGTATTACTTTACCTACAAAGCCCCAATATTTACCGTTTGAGCAAACCAGAGCTTTTGAGGAACGAGCAATAGCATCCTTTACAAAAGAAGAATTGGCGGATGCAGTTGTTGATATGAAAACACACAAATATAGCACTCGCTTAACTCTTGAATCAAGCCGAGAGCTTGTAGGTATATACAAGAGAGCTCACAATTCCGTAAAGTTATCTAACATTATTTCAGCTATCGAATCTTGCATTGTTAAATATGATACATATGAATGGACATGTGATAAGGTAAAGCGTTTCAGAGAGGAAGAAGCTGTTATACTAGATAACAATAAAAAGCAGAACGACAAAACTTTATCAGAATCATTCGAGTTAAAATTTGAAACAGTGCATGTTGATGTTGAATAAAAGATTTTCATTATCTATCAGATTCCAATGCTCAGCAGCATTATGGAGAAACGAAAAGCCGCGCATTCGACAAAGAGCGAGGGGAAACCACAAGGGAGGGAGAAGAACCTCGCTGCGCTCGGACTCTCCCCCCTCCCTTAAGGTCTCCCCTCGCGCTCCCCTTCCTTATCTCTCCTCTCTCTGTTTCGGGATCCCGTCAGCGTGCGGGTGTGCTGCGCAAACATCGAGCCCCAAGCCCCGAATTGTAAACTGAAAATATCAATCTGAGTTTGACTGTAAACTGAGTATGATCCGATTGGGTTTGGGCGGAGCCCATTATAAATCATCGCCGTCAGGCGATACCGCAATTGCGCATTGCCAATTGCGCATTGCGAATTGAATACAGCGCATTGCAAATTGCGAATTTCCAATTATCACCGGAGGTAATTACAGCTATGACCACATACGAAATGCAGCAGGAGATCCTGCGGCTGAAAAAGGAAAAGAACATCTGCATTCTCGCGCATGCCTACCAGAGCCACGAGATCTGGGAGGTCGCGGACTATATCGGCGATTCCTTCGGGCTCTGCAAGAATGCCATGCAGTCTGATGCGGACACGGTGCTCATGTGCGGCGTGCGGTTCATGGCGGAGACGGTGAAGATGCTCTCCCCGCAGAAGCGTGTGCTCCTCTCGAACCCGGACGCCGGCTGCCCGATGGCAGAGCAGCTTGACAGGGAGCTCCTCGAAGCGCTGAAGGAGCAGTATCCCGACCATACGGTTGTGGCGTATATCAACACGACTGCCGACCTCAAAACCGCCTGCGATGTCTGCGTGACCTCCTCCTCGGCGGTGCGGATCATCCGGCAGCTCCCGAGCGATCAGATTCTCTTTATCCCGGACTGCAATCTCGGCGCATGGGTCGAGAGCCAGGTGCCGGAGAAGTCGTTTCAGTTTGTGCGCGGGGGATGTCCCACGCATGCACGCATTACGCCGAAGGAAGCGGCTGCTGCAAAGGCGGCGCACCCGGAGGCGCTGCTGCTGGTACATCCGGAATGTCAGAGCGGCGTGACTGCCCTCGCGGATTTTGCGGGCAGCACGACCGAGATCATGGCATATGCGGAAAAGAGCGCACATACGTCGTTTATCATCGGTACAGAGAACAGCATCGTGCAGCATTTGCAGATGA
>JAEEXH010000147.1 GCA_016291435.1 Oscillospiraceae bacterium | reverse complement strand
CTCCATACCGTCAGCAAAGGTCTCATTGACAAAGCATCTGAACCGGTCCTGTTCGATGCTCAGATTGCCGAGTCCGTGTTCTTCGGCAAACTGGTTCAGCACGGCACGAAGCTCCGGGGATTTATCATCGGCAGCAGGCATGACCGGCTTTGTCACCGGGGCTGCATCTTCTTCCGGCGGAATATCCACCTCATTGCCCTCGGCATCATAATATCGCACCAGTTTTCTACCGACATCCCGCGCATTCCGCAGATTTTGCAGCATTGCTTCCTCCAGCTCATGCTGTAAATGCCGGTCGAAATTGCCGTTGTCATCGACACAGCTCTGATACAGTGTCCCGTAGGGAGGCACACCGTCAAGCTGGAAGGAAAGGATTTCCAGCCGCTGGTTCTCATGGTCGAGCAGAAAGCAGAAATCCGGGTCGTGCATCAGGTCGCCCTCCTGAATGTAGAAGGTTGTCCACGAATACTGATCTCCGCCGTGAAACTCGACCGCCAGCGGCTCAAAGCCGGAATCCTCACCGTTCGGATCTTCGTACCGTTCATATTCGTGCTTTCCGCTTGCAATATCCGGGTACATCTCGCAGAACATCCGGTACAGCTGTTCACTCCGTGACCGTCCGCGCCGAGCTGGTACCTGCTGCGGTTCTGCTTCCGGTTTCAGCGGCGCGTCGGTGTGAACGGTCAGCGTCTGGAAGGGACTGTTCCGGTATACCTCCTCGCTGAAAACGCCGCTTGTCGGGAAATCGCTGTCATATACTTCAACCTTCTGTTCCTGTCTGTTCAGGACCGCATAACCGACTGCCCGTCCGCCCCATATCGCTTCGTTTCCGGCATCCTGTGCGGCTTCCAGCGTATCAAAGGCTTCGCCGAACTGAATCTGATGCTCATTGTCATTCAGAATCAGGACAAAGTTTCGCTCCTGCTGGACTGCTCTCGGTTCACTGTGCATCGTCAGGCTTTCTGCACGTTCGGCAAACCGCCGCATATCCGCTGCGAGCCTCTCACGCTGTGCCGGATTATAGATATTATATTCTTCTTCGATCGGGAAATCTCTGTTCGGTGAATAACTTACCGCTTCCACGATACCGTGACCGCGATAGGAATAGGTCACAGACTGCGACTGACTGGAATAGTTATCTCTGCGTTCGTGACCGTCGCTGTCAATGCCGCCCTCGTATTGAGAATAAGAATCCGTCAGGGTAACACTTTCAGAGGCGGCAAGGTCGATCGTGATGCCGGATTCCGGAAGTGTGAAGGACAGGTCAGCATCCTGTTCCGGCATGAAGTCCACGCCGAAGCGTTCCGTCAGATACGCGACTGATTCGCCGGTCAGATAGCAGCCGTTTTCATGCGCCGTCTGAATGACCTTCTGCACATCGGCAAGCTCCGCATTTTCAGAAAGGCGCGCATAGAATACCGGCGCAACGGGAATCAACAAATGCGTCTCGCCGGTGTCCGCAAAGGAATCCGTCCGCGCCGCGACCTTGATCGCATTAAATCCTTGCGGATTGCCTGTGAACCGGATGTCGATCAGGTCATATTTGTGCGCAAAGAATTCCGGCATGACCTCGAAACCGACTGGCTGCACATAGTACGGCGTTCTGCCGCTGCCCTCAGTTACAACGACCACATCGCTGGTACTCATGGAACGCCCGGAAAAGTCCGCAGGATGATCGGTATTGAACTTCTCAAACAGTGCATTCAGCTTCTGCCGGACGGTATCGCCTTCAATATCCCGCAGATCGCCGGAATACACAAGATCATAGTCCTCATGCGTCAGGTGCGCGTATTTGTTGGATTCCATGCTCTCAAAGCGATGATAATGATGTTCTTCTCCGCTTTTCAGCTGGTAGATCTCATATGTGAAAGCCGGTTCCACGCCAGCCACTTCAAAGCCCATTTCCTTCACGCCGTGCAGCACGATCTGACTGTTTACCATCGTGAAATTACGGATAATGAGATCATCGTCCTTGTCGCTGTCTGCCATCAAGAGATAGCCCTGATCCGGATCGAAGTGCAGACGATAATTGTAGAAATCCTGCTTTCTTGCATTTGTAATGTACCCGCTGCCTTCGGATTCGCGTGTATCGCGCAGATAAACATCGCGATGATGGTCAAGTGCATCATATGCTTCCATGTTCTCGGCAATATCCCGCTCATACGCTTCCTCTGCCTCACGCTCCGCATCACGATGCAGCTGTGCCGCCGCCCGGAAAAAGCTTCCGATTTGCGCCCAACTGTACGAAACACTGAACGGATGCTCCGAATCCGGCTCTGCCGTCAATGTCACACCGTCATCGTCTTTGGCTGCGGCAAATGTGGTCAGATCAAAGGTCTCATGGTCGGAAATGATGTATCTGGAAGCATCAACAAAGTCCTGCGCGACCGCCGCGGCGTCCTCGCCGTTATCCAGAATCCGCTGTGCGATCTCGTCCATTTCATCACGGGCGACCATGCGGTCTGCGAACATCGGCATATTATCCTCGTTCATGATGTACTTTGCGGCAGGGGACAACTCTGCGGTCTTATCCGGCGATAAATATTCATCAATCCGTGCTTTTCCGGCATCGGACAGCAGCGGATGAGTGCGCAGCTTTTTCAGATCGTCAGTATACCAATCGCGCTCCCGGTCATCCAGACGCGCAACCTCCCGCAGATAATACAACGCATGGTCAACCGCATCATAAACATCCTGCGGCGTAATGTATTCACCGCGCTCAATCATGCCGCGGATCTCTTTTGCAGCCTGCGCCCAAGTATAGTGATAATTACCTTTCTTATCTGCGGAGCTGATGTGAATACCCTTGCTGTCATAGCTCACATCCGCCATATCCGGGCCGGAATGACCGCCGATCCCATATTCTTTCTGGAGAAACGCAGCAAGCTCTTTGTCAGACGGCTGATGCTGTTCAAAGTATTCCGCAATGCGCAGTTTGCCGTTCACAAACCCAGAGCCGTGACCGAGATCATCGCGCAAAAGCTGTGTCTTTTCATCGACTTCCTCCGGCTCGTCTTCCATGCCGAACAGAGAGAGCTGCTTGCCCTGTGCGGGCATAGAAAAACCGCCAGCCGATTCGGTTGACGGTTCTTCCGTGTTCTCTTTTACGGTCTCGTCAGCGGAACCAGCACGCGCTCCCGCATCACTGTTCCGTCCGTGTAAAACGCCCGCGTTCTCTCCCATGCCAGATTC
>JAEEXH010000146.1 GCA_016291435.1 Oscillospiraceae bacterium | reverse complement strand
CCACGTCCTGAATGCAGTAGCTTTTGAACAGCTTCCAGTCATCGGGAGCGTGTTCCGGCAGATTCCGTGTTCTGCCGCTATTGGCTTTCGTCGGCTTGCAGGGAATGGAGAAATAACGGATCAGCCGTTCACCGACAGCATCCTTCTGCTGTGCAGTTTTCAAAGCCTGCGCCGCTGTTGCTAGTTTCAGCGGCAGGGACAGCGATGCCGCCCATACCATCGTGCATTGCCATGAATCGGGATCAAGCTGCGTACCGAAATACTTTGACAGACAGATTCGCTCGAACTGTGCATTCCACGCAGATTTGATGATATTTTCATTGTGTATGGCATCCACGACCTCTGCCGGGAGCTGCTCCCCGCAAGCCATATCCACGCATTTTGTCTCCTCATCGTCAAAGGCGTAGGCGAACAGCAGAATATGGAAGTCGCCCTCAACATAGCGATACACGCCGCAGTTCGGAAGGTCAACATCGCTGTAGGTTTCAAGGTCGATAGAAAGTACACGTCTGCTCAATAAAATCACCACCTGTTTGTGTATGTAAAAGGGAGGACATGCCTCCCTTGTCTCAGTTCAGAAAATCCATATCGTCATCATCAAGCTCGTCGGCATCATCGCCCTCGACCTCCACAAAGTCGGATGCCGCAGTCGGTCTGCCGGCAAGACGCTCACCGTGACGGACAAGCTGGATGTTTTGGAGTCCCGCCGCGATACCCTTGTTGCCGGATGCTGCAAAGCCATAGAAGTTGACGGACACGTTGCAGTAATCGCCGCTGCCGCACTCCATCGGGTCGAGGATCGGCTGCACATGGCGGTCAACGATCTGCGGTGCGTCCTTGCTGGTTGCATTGAAGAAGAAATGACCTGCGTAGTTCTCGTCATCGGGGCGGTCGATATCGCCGTCATGCATAGGCAGCTTGAGGTTTGCGGGGATCTTACCGTTCCACTTCTTCTCCTTGGCAGCTTCCTTCGCAGCCTCGATCGCTTTCTTGATCTTGGCGAGGGTAGCCTTGTCATCCTTGGGGATCAGCAGAGAGACGGAATACTTTTCATCGCTGCCGTTGATGCTCTTGGGCTCCCAGATGTTTGCAAAAGAGATGCGGCAGGGCACGATGACCTTCGTTGCGGGTGCTGTATTGTTGTTTGCCATTGTTTTTTCCTCCTGAAATGTAGTTTTTATTCCTCGTCAGGCAGTACCGAAAACTCCTGATCCGGGGCTGATGTGAGATCGACAGGCTCTCTCGGGTCGCTTTCCGGTACGAGAGCCAGCTTTCCGGGCGGCTTGGCGACATATGCACCGAGCAGCTCATTGAACTTTTTCTTGCCCATCATCTTTTCAAATTCCGTCAGCGTGATGAGCGTCTGCTTGTAAAGGTCGGTGTAGCCGTTCTGCACGGCAGTATCGACCACCGCCTTGGTGTCTGTGAAAATACGCTTGCTGCGTCCCTCGACCACCTTATAGCCGGGAATGCGTACGCCGTGGTTGATCGCCTCAGAGGAGACGAATGCGAACACTGCTTCTATCCACGAGGATATCCTGTTCAGCGTCGGCAGGATCTCTGCCAGTTCTACTATGGGTATCAGACCCGGCTGCTTGAATACGGCGGTATTGGTATCCGCTTCATAGGGTGCGGTCATATCGCTTTCCTCTGTGGTATCATCAAATGCTCCCGCATCAAGGTCGAGGAAATCCTCACGGCATAGCGCCAGTGCTTCATCGGCACACGCCTTACAGACAGGCTTTGCTCGGCAGAAGCGGCACCAGTCTCCGGGATGCTGTTCGCCTTTGCCCTCGAAAGCAAGCAAAGCGGTCGGTTTGATGCTTTCGCCCCAGTCCTCAAGCTCCTGACGGGAGCATTCAAATGTGCTGATATTATCAAGACGGGGCTGGATGATGCTCATACGAACGATCTCGATATCATACAAAAAGCCGTAGGCGGCTAAACCTCCGAGTGCATACAGCATCATCTGGCTGTTGTGGTCTGCGTCCACAAACACGCCCTTGCCCGTCTTGAAATCACATACATGAAGCAGACCTCTGCCGTTTTCGTCTTTACCGATGATCAGCATATCCGCCGTACCGAAGCCGGAAGGAGCAATGTGGCTGTAATCGACACGCTCCTCCACAAATGCAAGCGGTTCACAACCGTTTTTACGCATCTGCTCGATGGTGGAAATGACGAATTCGGCATACACATCGGTGATCTGCTCGATCTCCTCAGTGTCAAATTCCTCGGACTGCGGACGCTTCACACGCTCATGCAGATACTTGCGGACCTTGTACTCGCAGATCTCATGAGCAAATGTACCTTCTTCGGCATAGACAGAGCTTTCGTTCGGAAAGTTCTCCTGCAGGCGAACGGAAGGCGGACAGTGCAGCCACTGCTTGGAACTGGATGCGCTCAGAAGCGCGTGTACATCCGGCATCCGATCACCTCCGGTCAGAGCTGCGACACATCGGTGAGAAATGCCTCATACTTGTCCTGCGGAATGTCGCTGACCTTTGCTGCACCATACGATTTCAGCAGAGCGAGAACCTTGTCCTTATTGGCTCTGTTCTGCTTGATCTTGCCGGTCACAACCTTAATAAGGTCATCGGCGGTCAGCTCCGATGCAGGCTCCTGTTTCTTTGCAGGGGCTTTCTTTTTCGGCTGCTCCTTCGGCTTTTCCTCCGGTTCGGTGTCCCACGGCAGATCATCAGCGGAAAGGATCTCTTCAAATTCATCCGGGTTGATAGTCTCCGGAGCTGTCTCCTTCGGCACACCGTTGATCGCCATATCTGCAAGCTGCTGCGCCATGCCCGGCTCCATTGAATTCAGAAGCTGGATAACACCGCCGAAGATCGTGCCGAGTCCGTCGATCAGCTTCTTTGCGTCTACCGGAATAGGCTCCGGCAGCTTGTTCTTTTTAGTCTCCGTCATATATCAGTCCCTCCTCGTCATCATCATCATTTTCAGGCATCTTCCCGCTGACACCGCTGTCCCTGCGGAGCTTCTTTCTGAAATCGTCCGGGTAGCGGATCTCGAAGAAAACGCCCTCGTCATCGATTTTCAGGCGGAACACACCGACATCCAGTTCCATGTTCGGGAGCATAGCCGATGCCATCGACATGAAGCGGAACATATCTGTTGCGGTCTGTGCGATGTCTCCGGCACGCTTGTCCATTGCCGTTTCAAGCAGCTTCAGTGCATCCGGCTTAGCTGCGGACTTGCCGGGATCGGGTGCGGCACTGCCGTTGTAACA
>JAEEXH010000070.1 GCA_016291435.1 Oscillospiraceae bacterium | reverse complement strand
ATAATGGGGCTCCGCCCCATGCGAAAGCAGTCGAGTTTGCTTCGCAAACATCGACAAACCCCGCCGGGGGCAGCGGCCCCCGGACCCCGTTATTATGGAATAGAAATAGTCGAAGAAAATCGTTCAAAAGCTGCGAACAGCAGCGTCACCGGTGCACAGTCAAGCACGGAATAGTCAGTCGACTTGAGAAAAACGCCAGCGGGGGCTCCCCGCACTTGAGAAAAACGCCGGCGGGGGCTCCCCGCCGGGCTCCCCGCTGCGTGTAAAAACGGATGCAGACACATCGTATCAACAGGAGACAATTCATGGATGGCAGACTGGAAAACGGCTTCCTGCTGCTGGTGCTCGCCGTGATCTTCCTTTGCCGGGGGCTGCTTCGGCTCGACAAGAAGCGGCGCTATAAGGATGCGGCAGAGCTCCGGGGCAGAGTGCTCGAATGGAACTGCTACCGCGGCTGGCAGGGCAGCATATCCCGCAAATACTGGGAGATCGCCGTCGAGACGGAGCGCGGCACATGTATCATCCGCACAAACAGCGGCAAGGCACGCAAATACAGGCACCGCAAGGATATCACCGTGCTCGTGCCGCAGCTCACAAGCGTCTGGGAGGCACTCGCGCAGCTCTCCGCAAACCGCATGCGCCCGCAGTCGGAATGGCACGAGACATTTCACCGCCCGCAGGAGACCGGCGTCCTGCTCAGCGAAATGCGCCCGCGCACGGCGGAGATTCTCACGCTGCTTTTACTCGGCGGGCTGTTTCTCTTTCTGAGCATCCTGTGCTTTGCCGGCGTGCTTCCGTAAACATGCTCAGCCCTCCCGCGGGTATTTCCCGGGGAGGGCTGTTTACTTCTGTGCAGCACGCAGGCTCCGCACTTGTCAGACAGACGGTTTCTCCGATTCGGTCTTCTCTTTTCTGATTTAGATATTGTATGCTTCCACATAAAAAACAAAGCACCGTGATCTCTCACGGTGCTTTGCTTTGAGTTGTTGTTCGTCATTCCCCATTATGTCCGGGGTTATGAGCTTCGCTGCCTGACGCTTGCGAACGACTCCCGACGATCAGAACTTGCGCTTGCGAGCTGCTTCCGACTTCTTCTTGCGCTTGACGGAAGGCTTCTCGTAATGCTCGCGCTTGCGAACCTCAGCGATCACGCCGTCTTTTGCGCAGGAACGCTTGAAACGCTTCAAAGCGGTGTCCAAGGACTCGTTCTTACCAACGCGTACTTCTGCCACGAATTTTTCCCTCCCTACGTCCAGAGGCTATCTATAAAGTGCGCTGTTCTTTTGGAAACTGCGCCCATTATATACATTTGCACTCAATATACAATTATTATACTATACAATCGGCAATTTGTCAAGTGGAAATTACAATTCCTTTTACAAGAATCCGGATTTCGTTAATTTGCCACAAAATTCAGCAACTTATTTTGTACATAAATCTGCTTGCGCACGGTTTTTCCGGCAAGTGCCTCCTGCACCTTCGGATCTGCCATCGCGATCTCGACCGCCTTTGCCTCATCGGCACCCTGCGGAATCATGATCTTCGCCTTGATCTTGCCGCAGAGCTGCACAACAATCTCGACCTCGCTCTCGACGCAGAGTGCGGGATCATATTCGACCCACTGTGCATCACTGAGGATGCCGAAGCCCTGCTGCTCGAAGATCTCAGAGGTGATGTGCGGTGCGAACGGATAGAGCAGGATGAGCAGCGTGCGGAGCTCTGCCTTGTTGATGCCGCCGGTTGCATAGAGCTCATTGACCAGTGTCATCATCTGCGCAATCGCGGTGTTGAACTTCAGCGACTCAATATCCTCTGTGACCTTGCGGATGGTCTTGTGCATCACAGTCTGCACGGCGGGGCGGTAGCTGTCGCCGTCGATGACCATATCCTGAAGTGCCCAGATGCGGTCCACAAAGCGCTTGCAGCCCTTCACGCTGCTGTCGCTCCACGGTGCCGCCTTCTCGTAGTCGCCCATGAAGAGCACATAGAGACGCAGCACATCTGCGCCGTACTGATCGACCACATCGTTGGGGTCAACAACATTGCCCTTCGATTTCGACATCTTCTCGCCGTCGGAGCCGAGAATCAGACCCTGCGCGGTACGCTTTGCATAGGGCTCGTCCGTCGGGACAGCGCCGATGTCATAGAGGAACTTGTGCCAGAATCTCGAATAGATCATGTGGCGGGTGACATGCTCCATGCCGCCGTTGTACCAGTCAACCGGCAGCCAGTATTTCAGCGCATCCATCGAAGCCAGTGCATCGGGATTGTGCGGGTCGCAGTAACGGAGGAAATACCAGGAGGAGCCTGCCCACTGCGGCATGGTGTCGGTCTCGCGTCTTGCGTCGCCGCCGCACTTCGGGCACTTGCACTTCACGAAGGATTCGACCTTTGCCAGCGGGCTCTCGCCGTCTGTGCCGGGCTCATAGTTCTCAACCGGCGGCAGTCTCAGCGGCAGCTCTTCGTAAGGCACAGCGACAATGCCGCAGTGCGGGCAGTGTACCAGCGGAATCGGCTCGCCCCAGTATCTCTGGCGGTTGAATGCCCAGTCCTTCATCTTGTACTGCACGCCTGCTTCGCCGCAGCCCTTTGCAGCGAGCACCTTGAGCACCTTCTCGATGGCATCCTTCTTGTTGGTGATGCCGTTGAGCTCGCCGGAATTGACCATCTCGCCGTCGCCGGTGTAGGCTTCCTTCGAGATGTCGCCGCCCTTGATGACCTCAATGATGTCGATGCCGAACTTCTTTGCGAACTCATAGTCGCGGGTATCGTGTGCCGGGACAGCCATGATCGCGCCTGTGCCGTAGCCCATCATGACATAGTCAGCGACATAGATCGGGATCTGCTTGCCGGTCAGCGGGTTGATCGCGGTGAGACCCTCGATGCGCACGCCGGTCTTATCCTTGACAAGCTGTGTACGCTCGAACTCGGTCTTCTTGGCGCACTCGGCTCTGTAAGCATCCAGTGCATCCATATTCGCGATTTGGGCGCGGTATTTCTCAATCATCGGGTGCTCCGGCGCCATGACCATGAAGGTGACGCCGTAGAGCGTATCCGGGCGGGTGGTGTAGATGCGGAGCTCTTCATCCTGCTCTGCGATTTTGAAATTGACAAATGCACCGGTGGACTTGCCGATCCAGTTCTGCTGCTGGAGCTTGATATTCGGCAGATAGTCCACGGTCTCAAGACCCTGGAGCAGTCTGTCGGCATATTCGGTGATGCGGAGATACCAGACCTCCTTCTCCTTCTGCACGATCTCGCTGTGGCAGACATCGCACTTGCCGCCCTGCGAATCCTCATTGGAAAGGACAACCTTGCAGCTCGGGCAGTAGTTGACGGAGGTCTTGTCGCGGAAGACCAGCCCGTGCTCGAACATCTGGAGGAAGATCCACTGTGTCCACTTGTAATAATCCTCCTCGGTGGTGTCAACGACACGCGACCAGTCGAAGGAGAAGCCGACACGCTTCAGCTGCGATGTAAACTTCTTGATATTCTCATCGGTGACCTGTCTCGGGTGAACGCCGGTCTTGATCGCGGTGTTTTCCGTCGGCAGACCGTAGGCATCGAAGCCGATCGGGAAGAGGACATTGTAGCCCTGCAATCTGCGCTTGCGGCTCACGACCTCGAGCGAGGAATACGCCTTGATATGGCCGACATGCATGCCGTGCCCGGACGGATACGGGAACTCGACCAGCGCATAGAACTTCGGCTTTTTGGAGCCGTTCTCAGCGCGGAAGGTGCCGTGCTCGTCCCAGTAGTGCTGCCACTTGCTTTCGATTTCGGAGAATCTGTACTCCTGCATGTTAGAAAACCTCTCTTTCGAGCAATATAAAACAATTTATTTGCTGCCGCCGCTGCCGAAGAACTCCCGCACTTCCTGTAAAAACGCGAGCGCACATGCAGCCGCCATATCCATCACGCCTTCGATCGTGTAGACAAGATACTGATTGAAGCCGATGTTTTTGAGATTCGTCGGCAGATTTGCGCAGGCAACGAGCATCAGCAGGATCGCAAAGACAAGATTCGTCTTCTTGAGCCCGAACAAAAAGCACGCAACAGCGGAAAATCCGATTGCCAGCGGCATAAGCTGTCCGCCGAGCACAAGCCAGTTGAACACAGGCTTCACACACATGTAAAGCGCGATCATCAGCGCAGTTTTCTGCCCGCGCGGCATCTCTCTGAGGTCAATGCGGTTCATTTGTTCGCGTCACCCTCGTCGATCAGGAAGCCGGAGATATCGACCTGCTCGCCGTCTGCCCAGAGGCGCTCAAGCTGATACTCCGCACGGGTGTCGCGGTAGAAGACATGCACGACAATATCGTTATAATCGAGCACAATCCAGTTTGCGGAGCGGACGCCCTCAACGCCGCGCGGCTCCACGCCCGCGAGTCCGAGCTGATATTCCACCTCATCTGCCAGCGACTTCACCTGTGTGGTGCTGGTGCCGGTCGCGATGATAAAATAATCGGCAATGATCGAGAGATTTGTAATGCCGATCGCCTGAATGTCCTGTGCCTTCTTCTCATCAAGAATGCGCACGATCTTTTCGAGCTTTTCCTGTGTGGTCATAAAAGACTCCTTTCTGTGTGCAATTCAGGGTTTATCGTGAAAACAATTTGCGGTTTGTTATCTTCCGTTGAATGTGCCGCCGTCTTCGATCTTCTGGAAATCGACGCTGTCATCGTCATAGAGCGTGCTGACATAGCTGCCCTCCTCGACGAGCTCATCAATGAGCGGGAGGTCATCGACCTTTGCGAAATAGGGGCGGAAATACGCATTGACGAGGTTCACGGTCGGTCCCTTGTGGATCGACCAGACGGAATACCAGGGATACTGCGACGGCTGCGGCGGGTAGTAATTGTAGCCCTCGCCGGGGAGCATGTGCATCGTGATTTTGTCCATGCCGATTGTCGTTGCGAAATCGGAGAGCTTCGAGATCTCATCCATCGAGAGATCGGATCCCATGAGCTTCTGCTTCACGATCTTGTCCACATAGCCCATCAGCTCAATCGTGCCGATGTCGCAGACACGCTCCATCGCGGCTGCCATGAACAGGCGCTGTGCCTTCATTCTGCCGATGTCGCCTTCGTTGTAGGCGTGGCGGAAGCGCACCATCCACTCAGCCTGCTGTCCCGAGAGCACCTGCTCGCCCGCATAGATGGTCTTGCCGGGCTCGTATTCGATGGTATAGGGCATATTGATCGGAACGCCGCCGATCAGATCGACGATGTCCACAATGTCCGTGCAGCTTGTCGTTACATAGCGGTCGATCGGAATGCAGAAGGTCTCCTCGATGCAGTCCACAATGCGCTGCACCTGCGTCTTGTTCTTGTCTCCCATCGTATAGACGCTGTTGATCTTGCCCGCCTCAAAGCTCGTGTACTGCGGCACAAAGCTGTCACGCGGAATCTGAAGAATGTTGATTTCATTCTTTGCAATATCAAACATGGCGATCATCATGACATCGGTGTTCGAGCGGGATTCATCCGTGCCGAGAAAGAGCACGGAGAACTGTCCCTCACGGATCTGGTCAAGATCCAGACCGTCGTCGAATTTGCCTGTGGCGTCATTGCCTGCCTGCGATGCGTCCGCATCGGAATACTCCTTGGAATCGAGCTCGCCGTTGAGATCGACAAACGGCTTCCAGCCGCGGAACTTTTCCATCAGCGAAATATGCCCCTGATATGTGCTGCCGTCCTCGCGGGTCAGCTCCGCAGGAATGACCTTGATATGCAGTGCCATCACAACGACGAGCGCCAGCGCGCCGATGATCAGCGCAGTGATGCCGAGCTTCTCCTTCCAGCTCATTTTCCGTCTTTTCTTACTGTCCTTCTGCTGTGCAGTCTTGCTCATAAAACCGGATTCTCTCCCTTACAGTTTTCGTTTTGCATTTCGGATTTCATCGTCGTGTCTATATTTTTTCTGTATCTTCTGAATTATTATTTCTTTTTTGTGAGATAGTAGTTATACGCTTCGGCAGTGCAGACAGGCATCGGATTGCCCTTTTTCAGCAGGCTTGTGATCGCATACTGAAACGCCTCCAGCATTGCCTGATCGAGGTCGGTATGTGCGAGCTTGCGGAAGTGATCGACATCGCGGTAGGTACGCTCCGCCGAGATGAGATCCGCCATATAGACGATCTCCTCAAGCCTTGACATGCCTGCATGCCCGACGGTATGCCAGCGTGCCGCCGCGAGGATATCCATATCGTCGATGCCGAGCTCCGCGTGCATATAGGATGCCGCTGCGATGCCGTGCCAGACGGGCTTCGAAAGCCATTCGATCTCGCTGACTTCAAAGGGTCCGCCGCGCATCAGCTCCTCCTGCTCCGGAAAGGGCAGCTCCTTGCAGCAATCATGCAGCAGTCCCGCGAGATATGCTTTATCGGTGTCTGCGCCCCAGCGCTCCGCGAGCATAAATGCCGCACGCGCAACATTCACCGAATGCGTGAAGCGTTTCTTCGAGAGCCGCGCCTTGAGCAGCGCAGTAATCTCCCGCACCTGTTCATTCTTCACAGATTTTGCCATTGGTCTCAACGCACCTTCTCGCTCAAATAGATCTCCGTCTGCACAGGGCATCTGCACATCTGCATCCTGTCCCCTTGTGCGGAATATCCGTATCAGCCGCCGCATCCGTAGAGATGCCGCTCTCTTATATATTGTACTACATTTTCCGGCAAAAGGCAAGAGGTATCTGCATGAGATCTGAGTTTTTCCCGAATTTCTGTCGAGGAAAGCGCCATTGCTTCAACAGGAAGCACAAGGATCTCAGCCTCCGGCACCTGTGAACGCAGAAGCGCTGCATGCGTCTCCAGCGCGGACAGGTCGCCCGGCTCTCTCGAAGCCGCGCAGATGCGTGCCATTGCGGTGATCTCCTGCCAGCTGCGCCATGTCTCAAAGGAGAGCAGCATATCGCTGCCGATCATCAGTGTCCACTCGGTCTCCGGCTCTGCTGCCGTCAGATAGCGCAGGGTCTCCACCGTATAGCTTTTCCCGCTGCGGCGCGTTTCATAAGCAGAAACTCTGAGCCACGGATATTTTTCCGCGGCAAGGCGGCACATCGCAAGCCTGTCCTCCGCAGTCACATAGGCGGCAGAGGATTTGTGCGGCGCTTCCCCGGTCGGCATGAGCGTCACGCAGTCCAGGGAGAGTGCGTCATGCACCGCCTCCGCCAGATGCAGATGCCCCAGATGGATCGGATTGAAGCTGCCGCCGAAGAGCCCGCCGCGTCTCATTTCACGCGCTTCTTTGTGCCGACGAGCTCGATCACCGGCTTTTTCGGGTGCGGCTTATAGAGCACAAAGCGGTTGCCGATCGCACAGACGACCTCTGCGCCTGTCTCCGCCGCGATCATTTCTGCGGCTTCTCTCGCCGAATATTCGCAGGTCTCAAGCACATTGCCCTTGATGAGCTCACGCTTCAGGAGGGCATCTGCCGCCTGCTTATAGAGCTCCGGGCTCATGCCGCCCTTGCCGACGGTCAGGATGCTCTGCATGGTCGATGCCATGCCGCGGAGCTGTGCACGCTGTTTGCTTGTCAGCATATCTGTTTCTCCTTTATCGGTGCCATTTCTTTGATTTTCCGAGCTTGATGAGCTCAGACTCGCGGATCCATTCCTCGGTGTAGCCGCAGACGACGCAGACATAGCGGTCGACCTTGACTGCCGAGAAGATCGTGCCGCCGGTCATGATGTTGTTGCCGGAGCCGTAGGGGCCTGCATAGCCGTCCACAATGACGATGTCCGTATTGCCGCATTTCGGGCAGATTCTGCTATTTTTCAAAGCCGATCCCTCCCTGATGTGCGAGCTGTATGTAATAGTCTGCAACCTCGCGCATGGCAAATCCGCGGTGCGAAAAGATATTCTTGCGCGCCTCGGGCAGCTCTGCAAAGGAGTCGCCGAGATAGGCAAAGACCGGGTCATAGCCGAAGCCGTTTTCGCCCTGCGGTGCCTTGAGGATCGTGCCGGTGCAGGTGCCGTCGAAATAATGCGCTGCGCCGTCCCTGTCAATCAGGCAGGCGTGGCAGACATAGGTCGCGAGCCGTTCGCATTCATCCGCGAAGGGCTCCATTTCGTGCAGGAGCTTTGCGATGCGGTCGGCATCGGTTGCATTCTCCCCTGCCCAGCGCTTGGTATAAAGCCCCGGCACGCCGCCGAGCGCAAGCACCTCCAGCCCGCTGTCCTCCGCAAGCACATCACAGTTCACGCCCTGTGCATGTGCCGCATCCCAGATCGCCTTCGCTTTCAGATAGGCGTTCTCCGCGTAGGTGGTGCCGGTCTCCTCGACATCAATCGAGATACCGTAAACCTTCGGCAGACACACCGCGATCCGGAGATTTGCCATTTCGGTCTGTTGAAAAATATCCGTGATCTCCCGCGCCTTGTTGGGATTGTTCGTCCCGAGCAGCAGGATCCGCTTTTCGTCATCCATCTTATTTCCTCCACCAGAGGAAGCCGCGCTTTTTCTTCGGCTGCTCCTCCGCAGGTGCTTCTGCCGCTGCTTCCGTGTCTGCAGTCTCAGCGGGCGTTTCTGCCTCCGCTTCGGTGACTGCTTCCGCGGTCACAGTTGTTTCTTCCTCGGCAGCAGCTTCTTCGGGCACTGCCGGTGCTTCTTCGGCTGCTGCCGGCGCCTCCTCAGCCACCGCTTCTTCGGCTGCTGCCGGCTCTTCCGCAGTCACAGCTTCTTCTGTGCGCTCGGTCTCCGCATCGGATTCTGCCTCCGCTGTTTCCGCAGCGTCCGCCGGGAGCTCCGGCGCCTGATCAAACAGCGCGTCGATGAAGGTCTTGCTGTCAAACGGCTGGAGATCGTCGATGCCCTCACCGACACCGATCAGCTTCACGGGGATGCCGAGCTCATGCCGGATGGAGATGACAATGCCGCCCTTCGCCGTGCCGTCGAGCTTTGTGAGCACAATGCCCGTGATCGGCGCGACCTCCTGAAAGAGCTTTGCCTGATTGACGGCGTTCTGCCCCGTGGTCGCATCGAGCACCAGCAGGCACTCCTTCGCGCAGCCCTCCGCCTCGCGGTCGATGATGCGGTTGATCTTTGCAAGTTCCTGCATCAGATTCTTCTTGTTGTGCAGTCTGCCCGCGGTGTCACAGATGACAACATCGCAGCCGCGTGCCTTTGCCGCCGTGATCGCATCAAACACGACCGCAGCGGGGTCGCTGCCCTCTGCATGGCGCACCAGCTCCACATCGGAGCGATCTGTCCAGACCTGTAACTGGTCGATCGCCGCAGCACGGAAGGTATCTGCTGCTGCAACAAGCACGCGCTTGCCGTCCGCCTTCATCTGGTGACACATCTTGCCGATGGTCGTGGTCTTGCCCGCGCCGTTGACGCCGATGACAAGGATGACAGTCGGCTTGGTCGAGAGGTTCAGCCCCTCGTCCTCGCCCATCATCTCCGCGATGATCTCCTGAATGAGACCCATGATGTCATTCGGGTCGGTGATGCCGCGCTCCTTGACGCGGTCGCGCAGCGTGTCGCAGATCTGCATGGCAGTTTCCGCACCCATATCGCCCATAATCATGGTTTCTTCGAGCTGCTCAAAGAGCTCCTCGTCGATCTTCGTAAACGAACCGAGCATGCGCCGGAGTCCCCGCATGAGGCTGTCGCGCGTTTTTTTCAGTCCGCCCCAGAATTTGCTGAAAATACCCATGTGATTATCCCTCCCGGTCTCTTGTGAAACGCTGTTTTATTCTCAGCTGACGCTCTCGCTGACAGCCACGCCGTTCTGATCGAGCCGAAGCAGTCTGGATACGCCGTCCTCCTGCATCGTGACGCCGTAGAGCACATTCGCCTCATCCATTGCGGAGCGGCGGTGCGTGACGACGACAAACTGGCTCCTGCCGAGAAAGCGCTTCAGATATTGCGCGTATTTGCGCACATTGACTTCATCGAGTGCCGCGTCGATCTCATCAAGGATGCAGAACGGTGCGGGTCTGAGCTTTAAGATCGCAAAGTAAATGCAGATTGCAACGAACGACTGTTCACCGCCCGAGAGGGAGATCAGATTTTTGATCACCTTGCCGGGAGGCGCGACCTTGATCTCGATGCCCGATTCAAGAATGTGCTCGGGATCGGTGAGCTCCAGCGAGGCACTGCCGCCGCCGAAGAGATCCACGAAGATTTCGCCGAAATACTTGTTGATTTTCGAGAACGCATCAGAAAAGATTGCGCACATATCCGCCGTGAGCTGTTCGATCAGCTCGGTGAGCTTCTTCTTTGCGTCTTCGATATCCTTGATCTGCGCCGACATATCCTCATAGCGCTCCGAGACCTCGCGGTATTCATCCACCGCGGCAACATTGACGCTGCCGAGCGCACGGATCTTGTTTTTCAGCGAGGTGAGCTGCGCGTCCGCTTCCTTCATGTCTTCGATCGGCTGCGCTTCGGCTTCCGCCTCGGTGCGGGTCATCTCATAGGAATCCTGAAGGCGGAAGATGAGATCATCGGTCTCCTGCCGCACTCTCTCCTGCCGCTCCTCAAGACGGGTGCATTCCTGCGACTGCTTTTCGCTCGCTGCCTGAATCTCCTTGATGCCCTGCCCGAGCACGCGGATATGCTGCTCCTTCCGGTCATGCTCTGTGCGGAGAATCTGCACCTTCTTCGACATTGCGTCGATCTCGGCACGCTTTTCGGTCTGTCCCGTCAGCAGCGATTCAATCGTCTTCTTCTGTGCGGCGATGCTCCCCTGCTCGGCGCGGATGCTCTCGGTGATCGCTTCAATCTGCGATTCTGCCTGCTCCATCGACTGCGCCATTGTGATGCGGCGTCTGCGCTCGTTTTCGAGCTCCTTCTGCTGTGCCGCCTGCCGGATCTTCTCCTCAGAAATTGTCTGCGTCAGCATTTCCTGCTCGCTGTGGAGCTTCGTCTGCTGCACGGAATCAAGCCGGAGCTGCTCCTCTGCCTTCTTCACAGTTTCCGCGAGGGCGTCAAGCTGTGTTTTTGCATCGGCTTCGGTCTCCCGGAGCGCCGCAATTTTTTCCGTAAGACGCTGCCGCTGCTCGGCTTCATTCTTCTGCCATGCCGCATCGGATTCCGCACGGGCTTCGAGCGCCGCAAGCTCCTGCTGCACATCGCGGAGCTGCTCCTGCAATTCCGCGATCAGCGCCGCCGCGCCCTCCTTGTCGGTGACGAGCTTTGCCCACTCCGCCTTGCGCTTTGCCGCCTCCTGCTGCACGGTCTCGCGCTCCGCTTCGAGGGAACGCAGCTTCTCTGCCGCCTCCTCGATCTCATGGGTGCGTGTGATGAAGCCTGCCGATCTTGCCGCCGAGCCGCCCGTCATGGAGCCGCCCGAATGCACGACCTGACCGTCAAGCGTGACAATGCGGTAGCGATAGCGGAACTGCTTTGCGATGCGCGTTGCAGCATCAATATCCTCTGCGATGACTATGCGCCCGAGCAGATAGAGCATGATGCCGCTGTACTGCGGATCATAGCCGATGAGGTCGCAGGCAAGCGCGACAAAGCCGTCCAGATCGTCAAACTGCTCTGTGAGGCGATTGCCGTGCATCGTTGTCATCGGCAGGAAGGTCGCTCTGCCGCCGCGGGTCTCTTTCAGGTATCGGATGCAGCGCTTTGCCGCATCTTCATTTTCCACAATGATATTCTGGAGCGCCGCACCGAGCGCAGTCTCAATCGCCGTACCGTACTGCGGCTCGACCGTGATGCACTGTGCAACAGTGCCGTGAACACCGCCGAGGCGTCCGCTGCCCGCCACTCTGAGCACCTGCTTGACGGAGCCTGCGTAGCCCTCCATGCTCTGCTCAAGATCACGGAGAAGCTGCTGCTTCTGACGGGTCTGCTTGACGGCATCCTCAAGCTCTGCGAGCCGCGCCGCCGACTGCCGGTACTTCTGCTCCCTGAGCGTCACGAGCTCGCCGAAGCCCGCAAGACGGTTCTGCTGCTCCTGCTGTTTTTTCTCAATAGATGCGAGCTTTTCGCGCAGGGTTTTCTCCTGTGCCCTGTAACCCTTCATGCGCTCCGTGACGGAAGCGCCGTCCGATTCCGCCTGCCGGAGCGTATCCTCTGTTTCGGCAATATCCGCTGCAATGCCGGAGAGCTTCACTGCCGCTTCATTCTGCTGCAAATAGAGCGCCCGGAGAGCACTGTCCTGCTCCGAGACATTGCCGCTCAGCTTTGTGACCTGTGAAACAAGCGCTTCCAGCTCTGCCCCGTGCGCCGCGATCTGCTGCTCGAGCTCTGTGAGACGGTCGCCGAGCGTTCTGATATATTCATCCTGCTCCGAGAGCACCTGCTCGCGCTCTGTGCCGGAGGTACGGAGCTCTGCCTGCCGCGCCTTCAGCTCGGTGATCTTCTCCTCGCTGTGGGAGATCTCATTCTCGCAGACAGCGAGCTTTGCAGTCACGCCGGCGATCTCCTGCTCTGCGGCAACGATGTCATGCTGCAAGCGGTCGATATCCGCAGTCGCCTGCTGCATATCCTGAAACGCGAGATCCTGCTTCTCCTGCTCTCTTGCAAGGTCGCTCTGCAAATGCTCATATTCCGCAGATGCCTGCAAAAACTGATCGGAGAGCGCTTGCAGCTGTGCCGAAAGCACCCGCAGCTTCTCGACCCAGACCGAGACCTCAAGCGTTTTGCGCTCTGCTGCGAGCACCAGATATTTCTCCGCCTTCGCCGCCTGCGTTTTCAGCGGCCCGAGGCGCGATTCCAGCTCTGCGACAATATCCGTCAGGCGCAGCAGATTCTCCTGCGCCGCGGCAAGTCTGCGCTCTGCCTCCTGCTTCTTATAGCGGAATTTCGAGACGCCTGCCGCTTCCTCAAAAATATCACGGCGCTCATTCGATTTCGCACCGACAATTTCCGCGATGCGTCCCTGCCCGATGATGGCATAGCCGTCACGCCCGAGACCCGTGTCCATGAAAAGCTCATTGACATCCTTCAGGCGGACATTCCTGCCGTTGATGAGGTATTCGCTGTCGCCGTTGCGGAAGAGCCGCCGCGTGACGGCGACCTCCGGCTCCGGATCGGAAAGCGCATGATCGGAATTGTCGATCGTGAGCGTGACGGACGCAAAGCCCATCTGCCGGCGGGACTTTGTGCCCGAGAAGATGACATCCTCCATGCTCTTGCCGCGCAGCTCCTTCGTGGACTGCTCGCCGAGCACCCAGCGCACCGCGTCGCCGATATTGCTCTTTCCGCTGCCGTTCGGTCCGACAACTGCCGTGAAGCCCTCGTCAAAGCTGAGGCGGATCTTGTCAGGGAATGATTTGAAGCCGTGCAGCTCCAGTGATTTTAAGTACATAGATTGATTCTCCGGTGCGGGGCATCCCCGCCTGTATTTCTGCGCGTGATTGTCTGTCAGTCAAGCTGCCGGTATTCGACGCCGAGTGCGCTGAGCTCTGCCCGCATCTTCTGCACCTTCTCCGCAGAAAAGCGCCTGCCGATGCAGTTTTCGAGCATCACGACCTTCACGCCGGTTTTCACGGCGCCCTTTGCCGTTGCCCCGACGCAGCCGCATTCATCCAGCCCGCAGAGCACGATCTCCGTGTAACCCGCCTGCGCACAGTGTTCGCGGAAGGCCTTTGCGGTATAGGTATCCGGCAGATGCTTCTCAAAATACAGATCGGACACCACATCGAGCCCGCTGTAAAGCTCTGCACCCGGCGTGCCCTGAATCGAGAAGCCGATCAGCCATTTGTTCGTGATGAGATTCGGAAACATCTGCGCGATATAGATCACATCATACCCCGCAGCATGATAGGAAGCAGCAGCGCGGTTGACCGCACTGACGAGCGCCTCGGTATCGTATGAAAACTTCGGTTTTCTCTGCGTCCAGAGGTAGTCGTTCTGCATGTCGATCACGACAAGCGCCTTTTTCTCAGCCATATGCGTTCTCCCGCTGCGTTTCTTACACCTGCTCGCCCATCAGAGACAGCGCTTCCTTCGCCGCTGCCTGCTCCGCGAGCTTTTTCGATCTGCCTGTGCCGCGCCCGATCACATTGGAATTCAGCCGCACCTCGACCGTGAAGGTCTTGGCGTGATCGGGGCCCTCCTCGCCGACCAGCACATACTCGATGTGCTCCTCGGGATTCTGCTGGATGACCTCCTGCAAAACGGTCTTGTAGTCGTGGAAGGCTTCCTTTTTGCGGTCGAATTTCTCCGGCAGAAAGCCGAGAATATAGGGCGTGACGGCTTCCATGCCGCCGTCTAAAAACATCGCTGCGATGACCGCTTCAAAGGCATCGGAGAGCACAGAGGGTCTCTCCCTGCCGCCGGTCTGCGATTCGCCGTGTCCGAGCAGAAGATAGTCGCCGAGCCCGATCTGCTTTGCCCACTGAAAGAGCGACTGCTCACAGACAAGCGCCGCACGCATTTTTGTGAGCTCCCCCTCCGGCAGATCACAATGCCGGAACAGGTGATCGGAGACAACGATCGAGAGCACGCTGTCGCCGAGAAACTCCAGCCGCTCATTGCAGCGGAGCGTCCCGCGCTTTTCGTTCGCGTAGGAGGAATGACAGAGCGCTTCGGTGAGGAGCGCAGGCTCCCTGAACCGGTAGCCGATGCGGGCTTCCAGCTCAGACTGCGGTTTTGCATCCATCGCTCATGCCTCCTCTTTGCTTTCAGACTGCTTTCTTGCGGCAACCGACTCGGCGATTGTCTCGCAGACGCGCCCGTCCACGCACTTTTTCGCCTGACGCAGCGCATTGAAAAACGCCTCGCCGTCGGAGCTGCCGTGTGCCTTGATGACCGGCTTGCGGATACCGAGCAGCACCGCGCCGCCGACCTTTTTGTAATCAAAGGTATCCTTGAAATCAGTGATCTTATCCATCATGAAGAGCGCGCCGATCTTGCCCGCGCCCGAGAACATTTCCTTCATCTTGCCCGCGAAGAACTTGCCGAGCCCCTCGTAGAGCTTCAGCACGATGTTGCCCGTGAAGCCGTCTGTGACGAGCACTTCCGCCTCGCCGGAGGGAATGTCGCGCCCTTCAATGTTGCCGACGAAATTGAGCCCGTTTTCCCGCTCGGCGGTCAGCCGCTCATAGGTTTCGACCTCGAGCTCTCTGCCCTTGCATTCCTCGCTGCCGTTGTTGATGAGCCCGACACGCGGCGTTTTAATCCCCATGACCTTCTCCATATAGATGCTGCCCATGATGCCGAATTTCACCAGCATATCCGGCTTGCATTCGGTGTTCGCACCGCCGTCCAGCAAAATCGCATGTCCCTTTGCAGTCGGCAGGAGCGGCGCCATCGCAGCACGCTTCACGCCCTTGATCGGGCGCGGGATCATCGTTGCGCCGACAAGCAGTGCGCCGGAATTGCCCGCGGAGACAAATGCGTCACCCTCGCCGTCGGCAAGCGCCTGCAAGCCCTTTGCCATCGAGCAGTTTTTCTTCGACTTGATGACATCGGTCGGCTGATCCTCCATCGTGATGATCTCCTCTGTGTGCAGCACAGTGATGCCGTCGAGCGTCACGCCGAGCTCTGCCGCAGCAGCTTTGATCTTTGCTTCATCACCGCTGAGCATCACCTCGATGCCGAGCTCCTTCACGGCTCTTGCCGCGCCCTCAACCGTCGCCTGCGGCGCATTGTCGCCGCCCATTGCGTCCAGAATGATTCGCATATGATATACCTCACTCTCTGTTATCGCTCAGACTGATCGTTTGCACGATGCCGTTTTCACCTGTAAAGGTGATATAAAAATGCTCCGTTGAAAGATGCACGCGGAAGAAATCCTCGCCGGGGTCTTCCGCATCGGGATCAATATATTTTTGCAGCATGCTGAAATCTGCGTCCATGCCGACTGTATTGACCGTAAACGGATGCCGCTGTGTTTCGTCCTCCATCACGGCTGCCCATCTCGCACCCAGCGCGATATATAGCGGGAGCTTCTCCTGCGGCACGGTGCCGTCTGACTGCGGATTTGACATCACAAGGCTGTCCCTGTGCAGGAGAAGATGCCGCGCATAAATCGAATCTGCGTAAGTTTCCAGATATTCCTTCTCGCCGGAAAGCAGCTCATACCCAGGGAGCAGATCGGTGAGAAAAACCGCACCTTCCGGCGGCTTTCCGCAGACAGAGATCACCGGGAGCAGCGTTTCATCCGTCCAGCCGCCCGCAGGAACCGGGACCGGCTCCGCGTCATACACTGCCGCAGCAGCCTGCTCCTCCGGGCTCATTGTCTCCTCTGCGTGCGTTGTCTCCGCCGTGACCGTCGTTTGTGTCAGCGGCTCGGTGCGCGGCGGGTTCGTGTGATGCGCCGTCGGCTCATAGGGTACGGAGCTTTCGCCGCAGCCCGTCATGCAGATACAGATGAGTGCCGCCATGCACGCGGCAGACATTCTTCGGAACATGCTGTCTCCTTTTATGATAAAGCTGCATCGAGCGCTGCGAGTGCGCGCTCCGCATATGCTGCATATTTCCGCTGTTTTCCGTCCTTGCCGCGGAATTTCCCGCTGAGCATCGGCAGGATGCCCATATTGGCGCCCATCGGCTGCAAATTGACCGTGTAGGGATCGGTGATATACGCCGTCAGCGCGCCGAGCATGGTTTCACGCGGCAGAATGAGCGGCGCCTCTCCGCGGATCGCCCGCACGGTGTTGAGCCCCGCTAAAATGCCGCTGCCCGCCGATTCCATATAGCCCTCGACGCCGGTCATCTGCCCGGCAAAGCGGATGCGCGGCTCCTTCCGGAGCGCATAGGTCGGATCGAGCAGCCGCGGCGAATCCAGAAAGCTGTTGCGGTGCATCACGCCGTAGCGGACAAACTCCGCATGCTCCAGCCCCGGAATCATTGAAAAGACGCGCTTTTGCTCGCCCCATCTGAGGTTTGTCTGAAACCCTACCAGATTCCAGAGCGTTCCCTCGCGGTTCTCCTTGCGAAGCTGCACAACGGCATACGGGCGCTTTCCGGTATGCGGATCGGTCAGACCGACCGGCTTCATCATGCCGTAGCGGATTGCGTCCTCGCCGCGCTTTGCCAGCACTTCGACCGGCATGCAGCCCTCGTATACGCGGAGCGCCTCCTGCTCAAAATCGTGCAGCGGCGCGGATTCCGCATGGATCAGTGCCTCGTGGAATGCGAGGTATTCCTCTTTCGTCATCGGGCAGTTCAGATAATCCGCTGTCCCCTTGCCGTACCGCGACGCATAGAACGCGCGGTCAAGGTCAATGCTCTCGCCTGTGACGATCGGCGCGGCGGCATCGTAAAAATACAGCGATTTACCGGTCAGCGCCGCAATCGGTGCATGAAGCGCATCGGAGGTCAGCGGGCCGGTTGCGATAATCACCTGCCCTGACGGAATCTCCGTGATCTCCTCGTTGACAACGGTAATCTTTTCGTGGCTGCGGATTTTTTCGGTCACAAGCCGCGAAAACTGTTCTCTGTCCACGGCGAGCGCACCGCCCGCCTCCACGGCACATGCCTCTGCGCAGGGCACCAGCAGGGAGCCCAGCCGCCGCATCTCCTCCTTGAGCAG
>JAEEXH010000069.1 GCA_016291435.1 Oscillospiraceae bacterium | reverse complement strand
CAGAACGATACGGCTGCTCACCATTGTGAAATTGCGGAGAACAAGGTCGTCTTCGGTGTCGCTGTCAGCCAGCAGCAGATAGCCGGTGTCCGGCTCAAAGTGCAGCCGGTAATTGTAAAGCTCCTGCCTGCGGGCATCGGAGATCGGATAGGCAGCGTTATTATCTTCCGGCAGAGACAAGTAAACATCGCGGTGATGATCGAGCGCATCATAGGCTTCGAGGTTTTCCGCAGCGTCGCGCTCCCATGCTTCCTCCGCTTCACGGTCAACCTCCCGCCTGAGCTGTGCGGCTTCACGGAAGAATCCGCCGATCTGCTCCCAGCTGTATGAAACACTGAACGGGTGCTCTGAATCCGGCTCGGCAATCAGTGTCAGGCCGTCATCGTCTTTCGCAGCGGCAAATGTTGTGAGATCAAAGGTCTCGTGATCGGAAATGATATATCTGGAAGCATCCACGAAGTCCTGCGCGACCGCCGCAGCATCTTCTCCGTTGTCAAGGATCCGCTGTGCGATCTCTTCAAGTTCATCACCGGCGACCATGCGGTCAACGAATGCCGGCATATTTGCTTCGTCCATGATATATCTTGCCGCCGGAGATAACACAGGTGCGGTATTCGGTGAGATCATAGCATCGATCTGCGCTTTCAGCGCATCGCCTGTGAAACGATGTTCCCGAAGCTCTTTCAGCTGTTCGGTATAACGCTCACGCTCATGCTCGTCCAGATGCTCCACATCCTGCAAGTAATACAAGGCATGGTCTATGGCGTTGTGAATATCCTTCGGCGTAATGTACTCGTCCCGTTCGATCATTGCCCTGATCTCTCTGGCGACCTGCGTCCATGTGAACTGATAATGTCTCTTCTTGTCCGTCGAAATGATATGGATGCCCTTGCCGTCATAGCTGACATCCGGCTGTTCCGGTCCGGAATGTCCGCCGGTGCCGTATTCTTTTCGCAGGAAATCCGCGAATTCAGTATCGTTTGGCTGATTCTGCTCAAAGTAATTTGCGATCCGCAGCTTGCCGTTCTGGAAACCGGAGCCGCGCCGGAGATCATCGCGCAAAAGCTGCGTCTTTTCATCAACTTCCTCCGGCACATCTTCCATGCCGAACAGAGAGAGCTGTCTTTCGCCGGCAGGCATAGAAAAACCGCTGTCCAGTTCGGTCAGCGGTTTCTTCGATGCAACTGCATCGTCTGTTTCAGTTATGCTGTCGCTTCCGTCGGCACGGTCGGCGGTACGAGGATCCGCTCCCGCATCACCGTGCTGTCCGTGTAATACTGCCGTGTCCGTTCCCACACCAGATTCGCCTCGAATCCCGTGTTCGGACGCGGATTCGCCTTCGCGTACTGCTCGTCCAGAAGTATCCGGTACTCCCAGGCGCTCTCGTCCACCTTCCGGGCTTCCGTCAGGTAACGGTGCTGGAATCTCAGGACTTCCACCCATTCCGGATACTGCGTCTCCATGAACCGCATCCACGCCAGACCGTAACTCCCGATCGGCTCCTCCTCCATCGACGGCTCCCGTTCGAGGTTCGGTTTGTATGTCCCCTCCATCGGGTCGAAGGCGTACCAGATCGTCACGCCGTCCACTTCCTTCTGACGAAACTCCGGGAACCACTCTGTGATCCGCTTGCTGCGGTACTCCTGTGTTGTCTCCCAGCCGATCACGCCCTTCACTTTCTTCACGACGGCTTTCGTCAGAAAGTTCCGGAGCTGATCCTGTGGAATCTCCGGGTACTCGCTCTCCGGCAATGTCAGCTTGTCTGCTTCCGGCAGATTCTTCCACTCTTCGTAAGTCATCATTCTTTCCCTCCTGTGCCTGAATTTGTTTTTCCGTTATGCTTTCGATGATGAAGTTTTCGATCTTCATCAGGGTGTCCCGCGCTGCTCTTGCAGTCAGAGCAAGGAAAATCATGCGCTGTTCGTTGGTCGCAAGCATCTGAAATGCAGTATGATTCGGCGTGACAACAAAGTTTCCGCCGCTGATCGCCAGACGTCCGGCAATGATCTCCCCGGCACACATCGTCATGGATTTGGTGAATGCCTTTGCCTGTTCCTCGTCGGGCAGGATACCGAGGCGCTGCATCGTTCCGACAGCCAGTTCCGGCGAAACAGCCGATACGGTCAGTGTTTCCAGCAGCGAACCGCCCTCCGGTACGCCCATTGCCTCTCTGACAGCTGCGGCATTGCGGCTCGTGATCGTCCATTGCCACGGGGGTACATCGCTGTCGCACTGCGAGAACTCATAGAGGCTGATGACATTGCCGTCATGGTCGAAGAAATCGACGGACTCTCCGCCCTGTCTGACCGGACTGTTTGCCTTTGCCCACTGTGCCGCAGTCCCAATGAACTGTGTGTCGGGTCTCTGTATGAAGAATTCCAGCGCAACAGAGGGAGAATGCTTGAAAACGCGCCCCTGAAATCTCAGGAACCGCGACAGTTCCTCGCTGTCCTTTGCCATTGCATCTAGCCTTCTGCTGCCTGTTTCGCTGAAACCGCCCAGCGGTGTCAGCCTTTCGGAATGTGCCATGTTCTGCTTTCCTCCTTTACTATGATAGCACTTTAATGCACCGAAGTCAATACTTTTTCGGCGAAATTTGCGCTTTTCAAAAACTTCGGCGATATGCTCAAAATAGCCAGTCTTGTTTTGTGCAAACTGCGATTTGGCGGGTCTGTTCCGCTGTATTGAAACTGCTTGTCCATGTGACAGCTCCTCTCTAAAATTCAGGATCACGAATTGAAAAAGAAAAACAGCGCTGTGCCGCCGACCGCGCTACACCTGCATGACAGGCCGCGCCGATCACCTGTGCCGTCAGAAAGCTGCGGGAGCGCATCAAAAAAATTTTTTCGTGCGCGCATAGTATACTCCTATACTGTAAGTAAAACCATGTCTTTTCTTTTTCAATTAGATAAAACTTGGGTACTGAATAATGATTCACATTTCAGGGACTACCCCTTGACCATAAACTCGATGAAATCGCTTGACAAATCCTGCAAAGTGTGGTAGACTTAAGACACGGGAAGTCGTGTCTGCTATGCAGACCACCGGGACGATTGCATTTGCGGTGCAGTCGTCCTTTTCTTTTTCGGATCTTACCTTTCACAAACCGTATGATTTGGTAGTGATTGTCAACGAATACACGCCTGTTCTCGCGTGATCGCCGCCGTGACCGCCGGATCAGCTTCATCTCTGTCAGCTCGCGGATGGTCTGTATCACGCTTTCGCGTTTCATGCCGGTCTGTTCAGATATGTCATTGTAGCTGTTCCAGCAATCATTGAGCGTCGGGCTGAACGATTTGCACAGGAACAGGTATATGAGCATCTGACGCGGATTGAGCTGTCCGAACACGCGGCGTTCCATCAGGAAATAGCCGCTGTCCGTCGGCTGCTTTTTGACTGCGTAGCTGTATGTTCCCTTGTGCCGGTTCCGCTTGTATCCGCGCTCCAACGATTCCAGGAGCTTCCATGCTGTCAGCCGCGACAGCACCCTTGCGACTGTTTGCAGCGACCGCAGCCCGCAGTTTGCTCCGATCGTTGCCTGTTTGACCTTGACGATCTCCTTGCCGGAGATCGTCTTTGTATCTGCGGGAAGGCTGCACAGATAAGCGTATACGCTCAGTTCCTGCGCGTCCAGCCCCAGCTCGAAGATGTGATTGCTTAACCGAAACAGGCTCACTGTGTGGCCTCCTTTCTTGTAGACGGTTGACTTTTGAGATTGGGTTTGCTATAATGAAACAGACAGTATGCACGCAGCTTACTAAGAAAAATCGGAATTTAGAGTAGCCTTTGTTACTGTGGAAGATAACGCAATGGCTTTCATGCGTGCCGATGTGAACGATGATTCCAAAGCCGAGAAAAATGGAGAAAAGAACATTATGGACAATTTTGGATTAAACACCGATTTCTCAAACGAAGATGTAAAAAAGCAGTATTTTCTGCGTTTTATGAAACAGCTTTCTGATTGGTACAGCAATGGAAAAACTCCTGAGCTTGCCAGTGAGGATATCCGTTTCTCACTGGAACTGCAAAAGCAGAAGCTCCAGTCACTTGGACTGGATATGCAGTTACAGATCCAGAAACAGGAAGGAAAAAGTAACGATTCTGCTCCACTTTCCTACGCCGACAACGTCTTTGTGAATTCCATCTGCGCCAAAAACAAACGTATCACCACAAGCATCCGTAATTCCCAGAAAGAGCTTTACAGCAGAACAGCAGACTGCATGATGACTGTTATCATGCAGAATTTGAAACAGGGCTGCGTTCCGGCACCGGACACTGCGATGTGCTGTCCGCACTGCGGTGCGCCGTCAACGCTTGGCAGACTTGAATCCGGATGTGAATTCTGCAATACTAAATTTCTGATGGATGAACTGTATCCGAAGATCATGTATTTCTTCATCAATGACCTCGGCGATGCCGACTTTGACCAGAAAAAGCTCAAAAATCATATCGTACACTGCAGCATTTTCTTCCTGCTGTTGTCCATTGTAGGAATGATCGTCAGAATGGTCATCGGGGAATTGGACAGCAGAAGGCTCATAATAGAAATCTCAGGCTACATTGCCGGAAGCATTATAATGGGCGTGCTTTTCGGTGCGGGCATTTGGTTCATTGCAAATTCTTTCGGCTCCGTCAAACTGCTCGGCAAGCAAGCCCGTGGCTTGACAAAAGCGGGAAAATCCGTGATGTTCTGCCATAAGATGCGCAATCTCGATCCTACGTTTTCTGCCGAGTATTTCCTTGACAAATCCATATCCCTTATGAAGCTCATTATTTTCAGCGAGAATCCGCAGGAACTGACTATCTGCCAGTGCAGTCATCCGCTCCCTGAAAAGCTCCGTGAAATCGTTGATATCCGCTGCCGGAATTCCGGCATAAACAATTACAGCATCCGGGACGGTGTCTGCAATGTTTCGGTCACATTTTATACCGACAGCCTTCACTACCGCAGCGGCAAAGTTCTCCCAAAATCCGACAAGATCCGCATGAGTCTGCGTAAGATAATCAAAAAGCCAACCAATCTGGGATTTTCTGTCACGGCAGTCACCTGCCCGTCTTGCGGTGCAAGCTTTGATGCAGAAAAAGCCAAAAACTGCTCGTTCTGCGGCAATGCCTATCCGCTTGAGGAAAATGAGTGGGTAGTCACAGATATCAGAATTTGAACAGTTAGATCTGATAACAGAATCCATCCTGTATGCTGTACGAATTCTGATTTAGCGTAGTACCAGCCTCCATCACAGAACCGGATAACCGTCCACCAAACGGTTATCCGGTTTTCCATTGATTATTATTCCCCGAACACATCATCCATTGTAACGCCCAGCACCTTGCAGATGCGCCTGGCCGATTCCAGCGACGGCATCTGTATCCCCTGCTCATAGCGCACGATCGAATTCTTATGTACGCCGGACAGCTTTGCCAGTTGCTCCTGAGACATTGCTTTCATGACGCGGTAATAGCGCAGTGTGTTGTTATGCACCGTCGCATCCATTTTCACTTTACGACCCATAATTCTTATCCTTTCCTCGCTGCCCATTGCCGGAAGGTCTTTCCGTTGTAAACCTGCGGAACAGCATGCGTCCCATGAGAATGATCTGATTATACATTTTCATTTTCTCCGTTCTTTGGTATCGGCCGCTGCCGTCTGCCTTTCGGTTTTGGCTGTGCGCTGAGAATCAGTTGATGCACATCGGTCGGCGCAATGCGATTTGCAAGCAAAAGCTCTTTGATCTGCAAGCTGAGATCGTCGCTTTCCAATGTGCGGAGCAGACTCTCCATTTCAGTTTTCCGCTGCTGCATATCCGCGATCTCGTCTGTCAGCTTTTGCAGCGCTTCGCGTTTCTGCTGTATGGACTTCTCGATCTGCCGGAGCGCGAATCTCGCAGATTGTACCGTGTACTGCTTCGGTTCGGACTGATCCGAAAGATCATCCTTTTTGCTTGTATCGGGCTGCTGAGTGATCTCTTCCATTATGAACCTCCCTGATCGGTAATAACTGTGTTGATGAATAAATCGCAGATTGCTTCGGGGTACGGCAGATTGCCGCTTTCGTCGCCGAATTCGCCCGACTCACCGAACATAAAGCTTCCGGTGTAGATCTCCTTCGGATTATCCGGGCTGACCGTGTTGCGGTTCAGAACGGTCAGAATATTCTGCTGATAGAATGCGAAGGACGGTGCCTGACGCACGGTATCGTCAAAGGTCGATCTGTTCGCCTTGCCGATCACAGGATAATCCGCGTGAGCCACACAGCATGTGATGATGTGACCGTTTCTGCCGCTGCCGTCTGCCGCAACGATGCCGCCGACAGTTCCCGCCTTGATGAACTTTTCGCGGGTTTCGTCCTCGAATGTGCCGCAGGAGAAATCCAGTTCGTTCGCATAGCAGTTGGAAATCACAGCATCTGCCGCATCCGTGCCGCCTTCCCCGGCAATACCGCCTGCCATTGTTTCGGTGCGGAGAATCACATTCCGAGCCGCGCATCCCTGAATGCTGCCGCCGTAACAGTCGGGCAGTTCCCTCCCCTCTGCATCATAGGCGCGTGTACCGGCTGCGGTTCCGGCAATGCCGCCTGCGTCAAAGATATTCCCCTGTGCTGAATAATAATAGACGCAGGAATCCGTCACGCTTGCGGGCTTGCCGGAGATTCCGCCAGCATACAGAAAATAATCGTCGAGATAGGCAAAGATGCCGAAATTCGTTACATAGCAGTCTCTGATCTCACCGCCGATTCCGCTGATCGCGCCGATGCAGTGCTCCGCGTGCTTAGTCGGCTCAGGTATCACCGGCTGCGTGGTCGTGACCGGGTTGCCCGCATCGTCATATTCGATCACATCCGGCGGCAGCACCTCCGGCGCAGTCACAACTGCCGTCGTGTAGGCGTTTTCTTCCTCCTCAGACGGCGGATGCTGCACATTGATTGAGGAATGCGAGACTGTGCAGTGCTGAATCCGCGTTTCGCCGGTGACATAGACCTGACCGTCCTCTGCCTTGTAGTGATAATTCATCGCCTTGCAGACAAGAAAGCCGTAATCCTGATACTGTTCCGATTCAATCCGACTGCTGCGGATATTGACATTCCGGATCACTGCGCCGGACACCGACCCAAACAGCGGCGCGGTGAGGTGTTCGATCACATAGCCGCCGCCGTCATATTCAAAGTATTCCGATTCCGGATCGGCTTTCAGTTCATTGACCGTGTTGATCGGCGTGTGCGATGCCCATGACGGAAACACAATATCTGCGGTCTGGACAAAATAGCCCCGCGCCTTTTCCTCGCTCATCAGTTCCAGCTGGTCATAGTAGTCGATGCGGTACGGATCATCCTTTGTGCCGTTTCCGCCGCCGTATTTCACGAGAATCCGATACAGCTTTGTGTCCGCGCTGAAATCGTATGCCTCTCCGCCGTAATACTCGATCTTCCCGGCTTTCGGATCGGATGCAAAGCCCCATGTGTAGCCCGGTACATGATTGAAGAAATCCTCCTTGTCAAATTCCGGCAGCGTGATATTGGCTTTGCCGTCCGTGACCGCGCCTTTCAGCTGCAAATCCTCGGTCGGGACTGCAGAATAGCTGCGATCAATCGTAACGGTGATCTGTTCGGCATCGGCGTCGATTTCAGCCTGTACGGGAATAATCAGGCCGTCCTCTGCCGTGTTGACCGCTTCCGGCTCCGGGATTTCCGATTTTATTGATCCCAGCTTCATGCCTGCCGCCAGTGCTGCGACCGCCAGCGCAAAGCCGCCGGTCACCACGCCGAAGATTGCTTTGCGGGAGAGGCGTTTCTTCTTCTGAATTTTGCCGGTTTTCCTGTCCGGCTTTTCATCATGCCCGATCATCAGCTCACCGCCGGACAGCCGTTCGGCGGTTTTGTCTGCAATCAGCTTTTCAAAGATTTCATCAGCGGTGCTGGCATTCACATCTCGGTCTGTACGATAAACGGTGTAATCGACCGTGACCGTATTGCGCGGATGATATTTTGTCTGGAACGCCTTGTAGCCGTGATGATCGACCAGACGCTCCTTTGTGAGCTCCGGCACTTCATATTCATTTTCAGGCGTGTCCATGATCAGAAACAAGGTCTGCTCCTGATTCTGCCTTGCTGTCAGAATTACCCTGCTAAAATATATCAATCCAAGCCCTCCTTTGCTTTTCTGCGGTCACGGGCAATCATTATTGTGCAGAATCCGCCGCCGAGCGCAAGTATCACCAGATCGGACGGATAAAACCGCCACTGCGGAGGCGTGTACTCCTGTGTCTGCTCCGTATCCGGCAGCTCAGGCGGTTCACCGCGAATCAGACCGCCGCCGATCAGAAATGCCGCGATCAGCACGATTACCACAAACAGCTTATTGGAAGAAAGAAAATGCCGCACAGCATCTGCGCGTTTTCTGTGGGATTCCTTGAAGCCCATTGCTTTCACCTCATATTCCGGGATTTGTCTCCATGCCGTATTCTGTCATGGATTCCCAATTCTTGTATTTTTCATTAAAGTCGAGCGTGTTCATCACCGTATCGGCAGGATACGCATACAGCCCGAACGACCAGAGCGTGTGATGTGAGCGACAGACCGCAGACGGATTCGTGATTGTCTGCGGCGTGCTGTTCATCCTGTTCCGTGCAGCATCGACCTCCGCGCCGAGCCATGCGCGTGCATTGTCGCCGATATCCGCATTGATTGTCCAGCCGCGGTTTCCGAACACATAGTACCAGTTATTGACGGCTTCATTCAGCCGCGCCCATGCTGCATCAAGCGCGGGCTGTATGACCGACCTGCCCGCAGCCGGTGTGGCATTGTAAGTGTTCAGCAGATTCCGGTAGGCATTCGCCGCCGGAACAACATTGATACACCAGTCGTTATAACGGTTCTCTGCGTGATTATATTCCGTCTGTGCTGCTGCGAATGCCGGATTCGGGATTTCCTCCGCGGAACAGTTCCCGTCCGGGCATCGCTGATTGGCATAGCTTCTCTGCGACCAGCTGACGGCAGTATTCACAATGCTGCGGAACACATCCTGCGTAAATGTCACATTATAGATGTCCATTTCCGTGCCGTTCACATCATTTTCCTGCTTTTCCAGATACACATATGCAATCGCAATCGCCTGCTGTTCGGTGAGCGGCATTGTCCAGCCCGCTTTCAGCACTGCTTTGTAGGCATCGGACGCATAGCCCTTCTGATAAACCGTGACCGCGCCGCAGTCGTTCCGCTCCATATAGACCAGATCGCTGTGTTCCAGATCACTGTAATTGTAGTGCAGATTGTCGATCAGCGCATTATACGCCGCACGGTTTTCATCGCAGGCGATCCGAAAGTATTCCGCGGCATCGGGATACCGTGCGGCAATATCGCCGACACCGATCATTTCGATGTATGCGCCGCCGAAAACCTGTGTTTCCTCTGCCTGATCTGTCCCGACTGCCTGTGTAATCAGAGCGGCACACATGAGAATCACGACCACAATGAGAATGAAACCCAGCACAATCGGATTGAAAAGAAACGCGACTGTATGAGAGATCACCGCAGCCGTCACATGAGCAGTCGCCTTTGTGATTTTGTAGGTTGTCTTGACAGTTCCCTCGGCGGCGCGATAAAACTGCTTCGGCGCTTTCATGGCTGCTTTGGCTGTGCGGACGGCGGACTCCGTTTTTCGGACGGCATTTCCGGTCATGCGCAGGCTCTCGACGCCGTGATCAGCGGTGCTGTTCATATCGACCTTCCCATTTTAATCCCCCTTTTCTCTTTTACCTGACAAACGAAAATGAATCTTGTATCATAAATTCAGAGAAGCGCTCTCATAATGACTGCGCAACTCGAATGCGCGCGCCTCCGCTTTATCTTGGTGGGGGTGCGCGCTTTTTTATTGCAGCTTTTCACCGAATCGTGTCGATATCATTCTGTAAATCCGGCTGTCCTGCGGAATCGTGTGATCGAACGGAATGTCACCGTATTGATTCGTATGAATCAGCCCGCTGCCGGACGGTGCATTTGCAACATATTTCATCGTATCAAGTGGGATTTGCAGCAGCACGGAAAGCTGTTCCCGGTCAGTCGGATTCTGTGAGAGCATGACCACGAATTCGGTATTGGAGATCATGGTACGCGCCGTTTCGGAGCGCAGCAGGTCATCCACATTCTGTGTGATGCCGGTCGGAATGCCGCCCCATTTTCTTGCGCGTTTATACAGCTCATAGAAGAAGTTTGCGGATTGCTCCGATTTGAATAAAAGATACATCTCGTCCACATAGATTCTTGTACCGACACCGCGTGACCGGTTCTTTGCGACGCGGTCCCACAGGTTTTCCAGCACAATCATCATGCCGGGCGTCTGGAGATTCTTGCCGAGCTCCTTGATATTGTAGACCACAAACCGCTTGTGCATATTGACATTCGATTCATGTGCAAACACATTCATCGAGCCGTGAACATAGAGGTACAGCGTCTGCCGGAGATAGGATGCGGCACTGCGGATCTCATCACCTGCATTGCGCTCATAGCTTTCCAGCTCCGCGTAGTATTCCCGCAGCGTGGGCTTCCTGTGATTGCGATAGGTTTCGTGCATCACATTGTCGATGATCGTCTTCTGAATCGGAGATATCTCCATATTGCCCATAATGCAGGAGAAGAACGAAAGCAGAAAATCGAGCTTCGCTTTGATCGGATTGTAATCCTTATCCTCCTTGTCCGGGTTTTCGGTCAGATCAAGCGGATTGATATGTGTGCCGGAGTTCTCGCTGATGCAGATGACCTCACCGCCTACCCATTCCGCAAGCGAGGTATATTCCCCCTCCGGATCGAGGACAAGGATTTCATCTGTTGCCGCCAGCAGGGAATAAAGCATTTCCAGCTTGGCAAACATGGATTTTCCGCTGCCCGGTACACCGAAAATAAAACCGTTCGGATTGTTCTGCATCCAGCGATTGAAGAAGATCGGTGAGCGGGAGAGCTGATTCAGTCCGTAGTAGATGCCGCCCTCATGCTGCAAAACGCAGGAGATAAACGGCATGAAAACCGCTGTGCTCGCGCTGTAAAGCGTACGCCGCACCTGTAAATTGTTCTCCTTGTCGATCGTCATGCTGTTGCCGATCGGCAGCGCGGAATCCATTGCGATCTCCTGCATATGTCCCGCTTTGGACGGTGTGATCTGGTATTCGCGCAGGATTGTCTCAATCTGATTGGTGTTTTCCTGCAATTCCTCAAAGCTGTCTGCGGTGAGCATGAGAATAAACTGGCAGAGCGTCATTTTTTCTTCGCCCTTGAGTTTCTCCAGAATCGCTTTTGCCTCTGCCTTATCGGTCATGAGCTGTGTGCCTTCCAGCACATCGACAAATACGCCGCGGCTATTCTGCGCAGCCTTGTTTGTCCTTTCAATCTGCTCCTGCGTCATATCGGTCATCTTGCGTTCCAGCATCGTGATCGCTTCCGCCTGCTCTACAAACTCCACATTCTTCGTGATGATCATGCTCTGATTCGTTGCGATCAGATCGCTGAACAGCGTATCACGACCGCTTCCCCGGGAGAGCCGCCGGAAGAAAATGCAGCGGGCAAATTTGTCATTGAACATGAAATAATCGCGTTTGAATTCAAAGTAATCCGGGCTGCACAGATGCTTTTCCGCCTGCCGTGCAAATTCTTCACGGGAGACCGGAAACAGCTCCATATTCACATCGCAGAAAATGTCAGCAAGCAGCCGGATACGCGCATTCGCATTGAGCGCGACTGCCTCCGTGCCGAGCATTCCGAGATTGCGCAGCAGATTCCCTTCCAGCGCGAAAAAAAGCTGATTCGCCGCTTCAAGATTGATTGCAGCAACTGTGACTGAAACGAAAATGCGGCAGTGCCGTCCGTGCTGTCCCTCCTGCATTCTGTCACGGAGAATCCGGTTGAACTCTGTGCGTTCCTCGTCGAGACCGTCCGCGGCCTGTCTGAGAAGAAGATGCTGCTCAAATTCTTCGCGGTTGATCGCGGTATTGACAAGCGTGACCTGAAATGCCGCCTGACTGTCAAAGGCATTCAGCAGATTCTGGTAGTAAGTGACCAGTTCCTGCTGCTGATCCCGCGGCAGCGCAGAATAATTGATATCCGGCACCTGATAAGTCTTGCTGTAAATATTGACCGTCTCGCGCCCGACACGCACATCGCTGCGCAGGAGACAGACATAGTTGCTCACAAAGCATTCATACGGCATCGTATCAAACACCGTGCGCCTGACCTTGCGCCGCCTGATATGGTCGGATTTTGCCTTTGATTTTCTTTCGCCCGCTGTCCGTTCCCTGTCTATCTCCCGTGCTGTCTTTTTCATGCTGTCAGTCTTTTTTCTGAATCGCCACACACTATCTGCCCGTCCTTTCGTATTCACCGGCTTCCAGCCGCTGCGTAATGATTGTTTCCTCCAGTATTTCTTCCTTCAGATTCACAAACAGATTGGTCTCAGTATCCTCATACACGCGCTTCTGCGGGAGAAATACAAACCGAAGGAAGATTCTGACATAATCCTCAAATCTGAGGTCATGTATCGTAAGAAATCCCCAGCCCGCAAACGGCACGACAACGAGCATGACGAGCCAGATCAGAATATCATTCGGAATATGCCCGCGCCCGAATACGCCGAGCGGCACACCGACCGCCAATGCGCCGATGATCGCCGCCAGCTGCCGGACGGACAGCCCGAAAATCAGTTTGGATTTGTATGCCCGTATTTCAGCGGGAATCTGAACCTCTACCATATAGCCCTCCTTATGCCGCGCCGCAGATTCGTTTCGCCCATTGCCCGGATTTCGTCACGCCCAGACCGAGTGAGATCAGAACGACGAACTGTATGAGCGGTGTTCCGGCGAACGGTGCGGTCGATGTGAAATAGCTGTTGACAGCCAGATAGATTGTGAACATTGCGATCATGACCGTGATTTGCAGAATCGTTGCGATGTATGTCTTGATGAAGCCCTTTGCGATGTCATGCGAGCCTTCTCCTGCAAAGGTTGCCAGCGGGAGAGGGGCAAAGAGCGTATAAATACACAGCTCAAAGACGCGCCCGATTGCAACGACGAATATCATGTACGCAATCGCTTTCATGACAAGAAAATAGGGCTGCATGAAGATAATCTTGATCGTCGGCTGAAACATCGTGTTTGTGGGATATGCAAATCTGTGGTCGATGTAGTTGTAGGTTCCGGCAGGCAGGGAATCGTCCGCAGTCGGGAAAAACATATGCACCGCGTCCCATGAGATTTCATAGGTGAAGTCTTTTCCCGTCGTGCCGCCGGCAAATGATTCGCCGGCCTTTGAAAAGAAATTGCCCCAGCCCTGCACGATGCCTTCCTCCCACATATCCTTCAGCAGCGATTCACTGTAATGGATGATGTAGATTTTCTTGTTGCCGCAGGGCAGCAGCTCGGATGTACCGGCTCCGATGATCGCGCCGCGGTTCAGCCAGTCGAACATCGCGTAGATATACGACACAATCGTATCTGCGTTCTGGACAATCTGCTTCACAACTATGACCTTGACCAGAAAAAGCAGGATATTCTCCCATCTTGATGCCCATTCAAAGGTCGTGGACTTCTTGAAAAAGTCGATCAGCAGCAAAAGCGTTGCAATCACGATTGCGATCTGATGACAGCCGCCGGAAATATTGATGAATGCGCCGGAGCGATAGCCGCTAAGGATTGTGTGCGGGCTGACCGTGCAGAATTGGAACGCCTTATTCAGTATATCGTTCGTCTCTGAGACATTCTGCGTGATCTCGTAGTAAACATCATGCACATCGTTCTTGAAAATGTCTGCGGCATAGGCAACCAGCGGAAAGAAAATCTGAAACAGCCCCGCTGCGATTACAAAGATATAGATATTGCGCCGGATCTTTGCATACCGCTGCATCGGGGACAAAGCTGCGTTCATATCATGCCTCCCTAAAAGAACAGCCGCCAGATTGCGGAGGTGGCAATCACGATTCCTCCGGCGGCGATTGTTTTCATGCCTGTGATTTTGTTGACGGCGTTGTGATCCTTGACGGATAAGCCGAATGTGATCGAGCCAAGCAGCAGCGCCAATGAACCGACACGCCGGATCCAGCGCATTGCAAAGAGCATAAGCGACTGAAACTCTGATTCTGCTGTGCCGGTTGAAAAGGTAAAGATCGTTGTGACATACTCCATGATGATGAAGCCGGATATTGCCGTCAGAATTGCCGCGAGAGATTCGCGCGAATCCTCATTTTTCACGGAGAGCGCGAATTTGATCATGCCGATCAGTGCGACAATGCCGCCGATCCGCGCGATCCATGTGCTGAAGAACTCGATCGCGCCGTGCATCAGGTCGGACGGGGTCGTCACTGGAGGCAGCGTCGGCAGGATTGCACTGACAGGTTGGATTATGAAGTGCATACGCATCTCCTTTCTAGATTTGGGTATAAGAAAAGCACCTGCGTTGGCAAGTGCTTTGTTTGTATTCAGTTCATGCGGTCAATCAGAGGATGTACGGTTTGATCGAACACAGTCTCCGATCCTCGCAAAGGAATTTCGCGGAGAATAACAGAGGATCACATCTGAAATTCAACCAGAAAACGTCAGCCGCTGTTTCCGGTTCAGGCGCCGCACGGCATTCCTGAAAGTCACACTTTTGCTGCCAGTATTCAGGCCATCCGAAAACAATCTCCTCCAGCTCAAAAACTTTTTTAGGGTCATGTGTGAAACTTTCATTTCCGGAACCCCATTTATGATGCTTCCAGTTCCAAAGAACGAGCTTGTCATAAGCCTGTTTGAGGTATTCATCCAGATGCTCTAGCACTTCGATCACCAGTCTGACTGTTTGCTCCGGAATAGAATTATCCGACACATTGCAGATACAGAGACAGCCTGTTCCTTCCATATAAACCTCAGCATCGTTTTCGCTGTAGTCAATGTAGAAGTCGAAGAAGGAAAAGTCTCCGTTTTTCAGAAAGAATATCACTTCATCCAGATTGAAATATACAGAATTCAGAGACAAGGCAATCACTCCTTCATACTGATTTAGCGAAGGAAGCCTCGTGCTTTCCCCCACAGCTGAATTATACCATAGCAGGGAGAAAAAGTCAATGATGCTGCATGCAATGCCCGGCCTTGTTTCAGACCGGGCAGGCTGCTATATTATCAGGAGAACAGGTCAAACATATTTGCGCCGAGCGCGATTGCAAACACGATAAAGCCTGCGACCATCGTCAGAATGCCGCGTTCCTTCTGGTCCGGGTCGTTCGCCTTGACTGCAAGACCGAACATAATACCGCCGATCAGCGCGACCAGCGCACCGACACGGCGAATCCAGACAAGGAAGAAGTTGATCACACTCTGATACGCAGAATCTGCCGTTGCGGAACCGGAGCCGGACGGTGCTGCACCGCCGCCGGCGGCAGCAAGATAAATATGCGGTGTGATTGTTGCCGGTGCGGGCGCGGATAGCAGGAGCGGAGTTGCTGCAATCATTGTGGAATCATCCGAGATCTCGGAGACAGCAGCGGGTGCGGATGCGGTCTGGATCTCAGCCGCAGATGCGGGAATCGCGCAGAAAGAAAAGAGAATCGCCGTCACAAATGCGGCGAAAAGACTGTTGCGGATACGTCTTTTCATTATGAATACCTCTCAAATCATCTTCTTAGTTCGGAAAGCTGTCAAAGCCGGGCTGTCCGAAATCAGGCTCCGGCGGCGGAATATCAACATCGGCAAAGCTCTCCGTGAATGTACCTTCCATTTCGATTCCTTCCAGTTCAGACAGGTCATCGAAGGATTCCGGGATCTCGGACGGCACAGCACCGTAATAGACCTGATCAGAGTCTGCGGAACCGGTCGGCGGCTCCTCGATGCTGCCGTCTGCATTCACGACGGCGGGGGGCGGGATTGCTTCATCTTTCTGCATCTCCTTTCGCGGGCGGGACGGTTCACCGAGGTCGAAGTGCTGCATTTCCGCCTGCACTGTTCCGAACCGCGGTTCCTCGTCGGCATAGATTTCATCTTCAATCTCCGGGGAAAAATCGGCATCTCCGAATTCCAGGATATCCTCGAAGGTTGAGGGCGTAAAAATAACAGTGACCTGATCGCCGCCGGAGAAGAAAACCTCATTGATCTCCCTGCGCTCCGTGTCACTGTCTGCAAAGTTGACAGGTGTGTCAACTTTTGGCGGCGCAGCAGCCTGCTCCGCAATGCGTTTCTGCTTTTCAGCCTGCTGCTGCACGAATTCTTCATAGGTCACTGTATGCAGATCGTCCAGCCGATACAGATTTGCCTTGTCTGCATCGCCGGAAAAGCGGTAATTCGGATGCTCCTCCAGCACATACTTGACCTCATAAAACGGATTGTGACCGCGCATCATCAGGATGCAGTCCGTTGTCGGAATAATGCCGACCTCGTTTACTTGCAGCAGCTCTCTGCCGAGGATGCTGTTGTTTTCCGAGGTGGACGGCGATTTGCCGCGTGTGCGGTTCTGCCCCTTGACATCAATCGTTTCCTTGCCAAGCTGTTCGCTGATGGATTTGAGCGTGGATTCCTCCTTGCCGCCCAAAAACAGGATGGAATCGCAGTTGCCGGGGATTTCCTCCCAGGTCTTTTCATAGCGGGATTTCAGCTGCGACATATTCTGAATGATCACACTGAGCGACATATTCATGCCGCGGACGAATGAAATGATGCCGTTGAAATTCGGAATCTCGCCGCAGTTTGCAAATTCATCCATGATACATCTGACATGAATCGGCAGGCGTCCGTTATAGAGGAAGTTTGCACGGTTTGAAAGAACATCAAAAAGCTGCGAATACAGCAGTGCCGCCAGAAAGCGGAAAGTCGGATCCGTCGCGGAGATAATCACGAACAGCGCCGTTTTCCTGTCGCCGATTGTCTCTAAGTGGATATTGTCGCAGCAGGTGAGATTTTTCAGCCCGCGCAGATTGAAATTCGCCAGCTTGACATTCGCGCTGGAGACAAAGGACTGACCTGTTTCCTCCGGCGCATTGCGCACCTCTGTGTAAAGATCAAACGCCAGCTCGCCAAGCGGCGTATTCCGGCGATGCAGCTCCAGAAATTCTCTGTCGAGCGGACAGAGAAACGCTTTCTCGCGCCGTGCTTCAAAATCTTCATCTGTTTCGCCCTCATTCTGCGTGAGAAAGAAGCCGTCCGGCTTCTGACCGCCCTGCGGCGGATACTGCATCATGCGCAGCTTTGCGGCGGCAGACGAGAAATTGAGATGTGATTCATCGCGTGTTTCCGGGATCACCAGGCCTTTTTTCTTACCGTTCATGTAAACCTTTGCGCTGTATTCCGACTGTGCCAGCAGCAGAAACACGATTGCGATCAGCAGCGTTTTACCCTTCTCAGACCAGAAATCATCCTTTTCGCCTTCGCCCTTTGTCGCCGAAAACAGTGTTTCGACCATGCTCTTGACCTTGACCTCGCTGACCTGTCCGCCCTGAGCGAAAACATAATGGAACGGATTGTAATTTGACGACTGGGCCATA
>JAEEXH010000145.1 GCA_016291435.1 Oscillospiraceae bacterium | reverse complement strand
CTCCCCGCGCACGGAGCCCGTGCAGGCGTTTTGCCGTCCGAGCAACTGACAGAGAGCGTTCAGCAGCTTAACTATGACGCTGCTGTTCGCAGCTTTTGGCTGCACCGGCATCACTGATTACAGTTCCTGTCAGAAGGCGCGTCAAGCGCCGTGCGGTATTGGAAAAACAGAACGGGATGACTGTGCGGCTTGAGAAATTCGCCCGCGGGGGCTCCCCGCTTGACAGAGCGCGGCAGACGCAGTATAATAGGGAAAACAGAAGGGAGCGTTGCGGCATGACTGATCTTCAGGTCTCCGACAGAAATATCACAGTCTCCGGCACGGGCGATACCGTCATCTGGTTCAACGCCTTCGCGGAGGAAAGCGCGGGGCTCCGCGCAAAGCTCACAGAAAGCGGCATCGGCGGCTTCACGCTCGTGACCGTCGATGTGCCCGACTGGGATGCGGCGCTGTCGCCCTGGCGGGCAGAGGCGCTCTCGCCGGACAGTGAACCGTTCCCCGGGAACGCGCCGGACTATCTGCATCTGCTGACGGATACGATCATGCCGGAGGTCAGCGCGGCATGCGGTCTTTCGCCGCGGCGCAATCTCCTCGCGGGCTACTCCCTCGCAGGGCTTTTCGCAGTCTGGGCATTCTGGCAGACCGACCGCTTTGACGCAGCCGCAAGCATCTCCGGCTCGATGTGGTACCCGGGCTTTGCGGAGTATGTGTGCAGCCATGCGCCGTGCCGTGTGCCGGAGCAGGTCTATCTTTCCCTCGGCGACCGCGAATGCCGCACAAGGCATCCGCTGCTCTCCGCCGTGCAGGAGAACACGGAACGGGTATACCGCCGCATGCAGGAGCTGCACGCAGATACGGTATTTGAGCTGAATCCCGGCGGCCACACAAAGCATGCCGCACAGCGAACGGCAAAGGGCATTGCATGGCTTCTCGGAAGGGAGGGCGCACGATGACGGAACAGCAGAGGATCCTCTATGCGATCCGATATCTCACGGAAATGGCAGCGGGACAGAATCCACTCACGCATGTGCCGGTCTCGGAGGACGATCTCGTCCGCGACCCGCATATCGCAAACTGCCTGCGCTATACTGCCGATATTCTGAGCACCGTGCTCGAAAACGGCGGCACGGCAGAGCAGCCGGATTTCTCCGCACCCGAACGGCGCACGCGGGAACGAAAGCCTCCGCGTCCGAAATTTACGATCACAGAAGCACAGCGCACAACGCTTGTACCTGCCGATCACCCGATCTATATTCGCGACATTGCCGCGCTTCTGAACAGTGCCGCCGAAGATAACGGCTGCCGCGGAATCCCTCCGCAGAAAATGAATGAATGGCTCCTCTCGCTCGGATTTCTGGAGACGGAGGATCTCGGCAGAAAGACGCCTGCGAAAAAGGCATCCGCCGCCGGAAAAGCGCTCGGCATTTCCTCGGAGCTCTATTATGACAACCTGAACCGCCCCGCATACCGAAATCTGTATACGCCGGAAGCACAGCAATTTATTTTTGACAATCTCGACGCGCTGCTGGCATATCTCAGAAAATAATGAACGCACATATGATCAAACCCCGGCTGCCCATCGCATCCGGGGATTATTCACCCCAAAACAGCATCATACAAAACACGCACGCAGAAAATAACCGCGTGCGTGTTTCACAGAAGGGGGAATGTTGTTATCGTCTGATATCGCAGTTCATTTCCATGATGCTGCGGATCGTGCCGACATCATCCGTGATATTGGCGTCTCCGTGGATCGTGTGCTTGATCACGCTACATGCCACGGCAAAATTCACGAGATCCTCCGGCTGAAATCCGTGCAGCATCGCATAGATCAGACCGCTTGCAAACGCATCGCCGCCGCCGACACGGTCAAGGATATTGAAGGTAAAGAGCCGGCTTTCGTAGGTCTGCCCTTCATACCAGAGATAGGCTTTCAGGCTGTTTTCGCTGCCGCTGTGCACATAGCGCACATGCCTGCCGATACATCGGATATTCGGCCAGCGTGCAGCGAAACGGCGGAACACAGCATCCTGCGCCGCATAGTCCGGCTGAAGCGGGATGCCGTCCTTCTCATCGCCCTTTGTGTGATCGGATTCGTCACGCCAGAGATGATAGGGCTCGATGCCGAGCAGCACATCCACATAGGGCAGATATTCGGTGCAGACATCGCGTGCTTCTTCCCAGCTCCAGAGCGTGCTGCGGAAGTTGCCGTCAAAGCTTACGGTCAGCCCCAGCTCTCTGGCGGTCAGCAGGCTCCTGCGCACCAGTTCGCGGCAGCTCGGTGAAAGCGCCGGTGTGATGCCGCTCAGATGCAGCCATGAATAATCTTTCAGCAATTCATGCAGATCGACGCGGCTGTAATCATACTCAGAAAACGCACTGTGCTTTCTGTCATATGTCACCTTGCTCGGGCGGATGCCGTATCCGGTCTCCAGATAATAGCTGCCCATGCGGTGCGTCGGCGTATCCGCGGGGGTGCTGAGGATCATGGGGTTGCAGTGCACATCATTGCTGCGCAGCATGCGCACTGCACTCTTTCCGATGCTGTTATCGGGCACAACGCTGAAAAATGTGCTGTCCACGCCAAGATTTGCAAGCGAAAGCGCAATATTCGCTTCGCTCCCGCCGTAGCTTGCAGAGAAGCATGTCGCTGTGCGGATCTTCTCGTAATTCGGGGGCGTCAGCCGGAGCAGGATCTCACCGATCGTGATAAATCTGCTCATTTTGTGAAGTAGGCAACTGCGTTGTGATAGCAAATATCCTGCACGATCTTGCCGACAAATTCAATGTTCGCCGGATATTCGCCGTTCTCAATCAGCTTGCCGAAGTAATTGCAGAGAATTCTTCTGAAATACTCATGCCGTGTATAGGAAAGGAAGCTGCGGCTGTCTGTCAGCATGCCGACAAACTTGGAAATCAACCCGAACTGTGCAAGGCAGGAAAGCTGCCGCTCCATGCCCTCCTTCTGATCGTTGAACCACCACGCAGAGCCGAACTGGATCTTTCCGACAATGCCGCCCCGCTGGAAGCAGTTCATCAGTGCCGCAAGCACCTCATTGTCACGCGGATTCAGGCAGTAGAGGATCGTTTTCGGCAGCTCGTCCGTGCTGTCAAGCGTATCCATCAGCATGGCGAGCTTCTTTGCAAAGGACTGATCCTCGATCGCATCAAAGCCTGTATCGGGGCCCAGGCGCTCAAGATTTCTCTGCGAATTGTTGCGCAGCGCACCGATGTGATACTGCTGCACCCAATGCAGCCGTGCGTACTGTCTGCCGAGATGCACCAGCACATAGCCCTTG
>JAEEXH010000009.1 GCA_016291435.1 Oscillospiraceae bacterium | reverse complement strand
ATGTTGTAATATGCGTAGTGCTCGGTGGAGCCGGATGCGCCCGTGCCCTGTGTGATAGAGCCGCCGATCACGCCGATCGTGATGCCCTGACCGCCCTTTGCCTTTTTCATCACATTCGCAAGGCGGGTGCGGTCGCCGACCTGCAAGATCGAATTCGTGATCATCTCGTCCGTTGTCCAGCCGAGATCCAAAGTTTTGAGTCCCAATTCAGGATCCGCCTTCTTCCATGTGCTGTCATGCTCGACCTCGATCGGTGCAGGCGGCGCGGTTGTCGTCGCTTCGGTCGTTGTGGTCGTGACTGCTGCGGTTGTTTCTGCTTCCGAAGAGCTGTCTCCTGCACAGCCGGTCGCTGTCAGGAGCAGCATTGCGGCGCCGAGCACCGCGGTGATCTTCTTTTTCATATGCCTCTTATCCTTTCTGTATATCGGGCGGTATTACGCCTTTTTGCCCCACTTCATTGAAATGTCGAACGCCTTGACGCTGTGTGTCAGTGCACCGATGGAGATAATATCCACGCCGGTCTCCGCAACCGCACGCAGCGTGTCATGCGTGATGCCGCCGGATGCTTCCAGCAGAGCTCTGCCGTCTGTGATCGCAACCGCCTCACGCATCGTGCCGCAGTCCATGTTGTCGAGCATGATGATATCTGCTTTTGCTTCGAGTGCCTCACGGAGCTCATCCAGCGTCCGCACCTCAACCTCAATGCGCACCATATGCCCGATGTGCTGCCGAAGCTGTGTGATTGCCGGGATAATGCCGCCGCATGCGTCGATGTGGTTATCCTTCAGCATCGCGCCGTCAGAGAGATTGAAGCGGTGATTCTTGCCGCCGCCGCAGCGCACGGCATATTTCTGCATCGCACGGATGCCGACCATGCACTTGCGCGTATCGGCGATAGATGCCTTTGTGCCCGCAACAATATCCACGCATCTGCGGGTTTCTGTCGCGATGCCGGAGAGATGCTGCAAAAGATTCAGTGCAGAGCGCTCACCCTTCAGAAGCGTGCGGGTGTTGCCGTGCATCACAGCAAGAATGTCACCGTATTTCACGCGGTCGCCGTCGTGCATTTTCGGCACAAAGGTCACGCCGCCGCCGGCAAGGTCAAAGACGCGCGCCGCAATCTCCATGCCGCAGAGGACGCCGTCATCCTTCGCCATCAGATAGCAGTCGGATTCATCATCCGGGGAGAGCAGAAAATCGGATGTGACATCAATGCCTGTGATATCCTCGGTCAGTGCGCGCTGCACGACCTCATCCACATATGCAGGGAGAAGCTGTGTCATAATTGTTCCTCCAGAATTAAGTATGCGCAGGTCGCCTGCGATTTGGCTTCAAGATAATCCAGATCGAGCTTCCAGTCCTCGCATGCGATGAGCTGGATGATCTCGGTCACGCGCTCATAGGCAGCGCGCATGTGCTCGGTGTTCGGGATGACGAAATAGTTTTCCTGAAGGATCTTGCGGAGCTCCGTGCGAATGCCGTGCGGGATCGTGCGGGTTGCAGTGACAGGCGGGAATTTGCCCTCGGCAAAGCGCGGGCTGATGTCCACAGCCTCGCGTGCGATCTCCTCCGCCGCACGGCGCGAGAAGACCAGTGCCTCCAGCAGCGAATTGCTCGCGAGTCGGTTGTTGCCGTGTACGCCGGTGTGTGCGCACTCACCGCAGGCATAGAGCCGGTCGATGCGCGTCTGCGCATTTGCACCGACGTCAATGCCGCCCATCAGGTAATGCTGGCAGGGGTAGATCGGCACAGGCTCCTTCGTAAGATCATAGCCCTGCTCCAGCAGCTTATTGTAAATCTTCGGGAAGCGCGCCTTGACCGCCTCGGGATCCTTGTGGGAAATATCAAGCCAGAAGTCCTGCGAGCCGGTGCGCTGACTCTCCAGAATGATCGCGTGCGACACCACATCACGCGGCGCAAGTTCCAGACGGTCATCATAGCGCTGCATGAAACGCTCCATGTTGCAGTTGCGGAGATACGCACCCTCGCCGCGCACAGCCTCCGAAATAAGGAAGCATTCGCGTGTATGCTTGTTGTTGAACGCTGTCGGATGGAACTGAATGAGGCTGAGATTCTTGATGCGTGCACCGAGCTCATAGGCGATGCGGATACCGTCGCCAGTTGCAATCGCGGAATTTGTTGTGTACTCATACACTCTGCCGATGCCGCCTGTCGCGAGAATCAGGAAATGACAGTTGACAACCTGAAATTCGCCGTTCTGCATCAGTTCAACGGAGAAGCCTGTATCGGTCTGCATCGCACGGCTGACGACTGTGAACTCTGAGATCGTCACATTCGGCAGATTGTGTGTCTGTGCAAGCAGTCCGCGGAGAATCTCTGCGCCGGTCGAATCGCGGTAATGGAAAATGCGTCTGCGGCAGTGTCCGCCCTCAAGCGTGCGGTCATAGTCGCCGTCTGCGTTTTTATCGAATTCCACGCCGTATTCGACAAGCTGCTCGATATCCTGTGCCGCCTCAGAGACAAGGATTTGCAGCGTCTTCGGATTGTTTGTGAAGGCACCTGCGATGCGGGTATCATTCGCGTGAAGCTCGATGTTATCGTTCGGCGAATTCCACACACCCGCGATGCCGCCCTGTGCCAGCGCGGAGTTGCAGAGCGTCGCTTCCCGCTTTGCCAGCACGAGCACACGCAGATTCGCCGGGAGATGCAGCGCCGCATAGCAGCCCGCTGCACCCGCGCCGGCGATCACAACATCATAATTCTGTTCCAGATTGAGCATGAGAAAGCTCATCTCCTTTATCATATAGATGGTTTTATTATAGCATTTTTGCAAGTGTTTGTCAAGATTGTGCGCCCATACAAAAGCCGCCCCTCCGAATTCCGGAGGAGCGGCACAGTACGGATGAAATTACAGCATCTCAGCGATCTCATAGATCAGACGCTCGGACTTCTCCCAACCGAGGCACGGGTCGGTGATCGACTTGCCGTAGCAGCCGCCGTCCACCTTCTGAGCGCCGTCCTCAATATAGCTTTCGATCATGAAGCCCTTGACCATCTTCTTGATTTCGTTGTTATAGCGGCGCGCACTGAGCACTTCCTTCGCAATGCGCGGCTGCTGGAGCGGATCCTTGCCGGAGTTGCAGTGGTTCGTGTCCACGATGCAGGCAGGATTCAGAAGCCCGGTCTTTGCGTAGAAATCAGCGAGCAGCACAAGATCCTCGTAATGGTAGTTCGGGTGCGACTGCCCGTGCTTGTTGACATAGCCGCGCATGATGGAATGCGCCAGCGGATTGCCCTGCGAGTGCACCTCCCATCCGCGGTAGATGAAGGTGTGCTTGCTCTGTGCCGCGGTGATCGCGTTCATCATGACGGAGAGATCGCCGGATGTCGGGTTCTTCATGCCGACAGGAACCGGCAGACCGCTCGCGACCAGTCTATGCTCCTGATTCTCTACTGAGCGCGCACCGACTGCGACATATGCCAGCAGATCATCAAGATAACGGTGATTGTCGGGATAAAGCATCTCGTCTGCGCAGGAGAAGCCGGTCTCCTTCAGTGCACGCATGTGCAGCTCACGCACTGCGATAATGCCCTTGAACATATCCGGCTTCGCGTTCGGATCAGGCTGATGCATAAGACCCTTGTAGCCGGCGCCCGTCGTCCTGGGCTTGCCTGTATAGATGCGCGGAATGATGAAAAGTTCATTCTTCACCTGATCGGCAGCCTTGCGCAGGCGGGTGATATAGTCGATCACGGCGTCGGGATTGTCTGCCGAGCAGGGTCCGATGATCAGCACGAGGCGGTCATCCTTGCCGGTGAAAATATCCTCCAGCTCCTTTGCACGCGCTGCTACAATCTCAGTCATTTCCGGCGTGACAGGATACATTTCCTTGACCTCCATCGGGATGGTCAGCTTGCGTTCAAATTCGAGGTTCATCATAGTAACCACGTTCTCCTTTTCTGTGATAGCCCTATTATAATACAAGTTCTTTCATTTGTCAACCCTTTAACGCACAAAAGCGTTAAATCGCTAAAAGTAAAAAGAGACGGCAATTCATTTTTCGTACAAATTGCCGTCATCTCATATTCTGTCAGACAGATATAACTGCGTCCTTCATCTGCTTCACATAGGCGCCGACAACCGGCGCTGCGTCTTTGCCGTGCTCTGCGATCAGCTTCATGATTGCAGAACCGACAATCACACCGTCTGCATTTGCCGCCATCTTTGCAGCCTGCTCCGGCGTCGAGATACCGAACCCGACTGCACAGGGCACATAGCTGTTTGCGCGGATCTGTGCGGTGATCTCATGCACATCGGTCTTGATCTCACTGCGCACACCTGTGACGCCGAGACTGGAGACAATATAGATAAAGCCGTCTGCTTCCTTCGCAATCATCGCAATGCGGTTCTCCGAGGTCGGTGCGATCAGCGAAATCAGGTCAACGCCGTACTGCTTACAGACCGGTGCAAAATCTTCCTTCTCCTCATAGGGCACATCCGGCAGAATGATACCGTCGATGCCGGTCTCTGCGCATGCCTTGACAAAGCGCTCTGTGCCGTAGGAGAAGACCACATTTGCGTAAGTCATGAACACCATCGGGACGGTAACATCTTTGCGAAGCGCACGCACAAAATCAAAGACCTTATCGGTCGTGACGCCGCCTTTGAGCGCACGGAGATTTGCCTCCATGATAACAGGACCCTCAGCAGTCGGATCGGAGAAGGGAATGCCGAGCTCGATGAGATCCGCGCCGTTCTTTACCATCTCGCGGACGACCTTGCCGGTCGTTTCGAGATCCGGGTCACCGACCGTGATGAACGGAATGAATGCCTTGCCGTTTTTGAACGCATTTGCAATATTACTCATAGATATTCTCCCCTCTGTAACGCGCGATCGCGGCACAGTCCTTGTCGCCTCTGCCGGAGATCGTCACAACGATGATCTTGTCCTTATCCATTTCCGGCGCGATCTTCATCGCATGCGCCACAGCATGTGCGGATTCAATCGCGGGGATGATGCCCTCCGTGCGGGAGAGAAATTCAAATGCGTTGACGGCTTCGTCATCGGTGACAGCGACATATTCCGCTCTGCCGGTGTCATGCAGATACGCATGCTCAGGGCCGATGCCCGGATAATCAAGACCTGCGGAGATAGAATACACCGGCGCGATCTGACCGTATTCATCCTGGCAGAAATAGGACTTCATGCCGTGGAAAATACCGAGCTTGCCGGTCGAGATCGTTGCTGCGGTCTCGAAGGTGTCGATGCCTCTGCCTGCTGCCTCACAGCCGATCAGACGCACATCCTTGTCGCCGATAAAATGATAGAAGGTGCCGATTGCATTGGAGCCGCCGCCGACGCATGCCATAACCGCATCAGGCAGTCTCCCCTCCTTTTCAAGGATCTGCTGCTTGATCTCGCGGGAAATGACCGCCTGAAAATCGCGCACGATTGTCGGGAACGGATGCGGACCCATGACGGAGCCGAGACAGTAATGCGTATCGGAAATGCGGTTTGTCCACTCGCGCATCGCCTCAGAGACAGCATCCTTGAGCGTTGCGGTGCCGGACTTGACCGGGATGACATCGGAGCCGAGCAGACGCATTCTGTAAACATTCAGCGCCTGACGCTTGGTATCCTCCTCGCCCATAAACACGACGCATTCCATGCCCATGAGGGCTGCCGCGGTCGCAGTTGCAACACCGTGCTGACCGGCACCGGTCTCCGCGATCAGACGGGTCTTGCCCATCTTCTTTGCGAGCAGCGCCTGCCCGAGCACATTGTTGATCTTATGTGCGCCTGTGTGATTGAGATCCTCGCGCTTCAGATAAATCTTTGCGCCGCCGAGGGTCTCCGTGAGCTTTTTCGCAAAATAGAGCCGCGAGGGACGGTTCGCATATTCGTTCAGAAGCTCTGTGAGCTCCGCATTGAACTGAGGATCGTTCTTGTAGTGGTTATACGCTTCCTCCAGCTCGATGACGGCATTCATCAGAGTTTCGGGGATGTATTGCCCGCCGTGTACGCCGAAGCGTCCTGCCTGATTTGTCATATAATCCTGTCCTTTCTTTATTTGGTTCTGTCGAACGGTATAAATATCATGCGGATCGTAATAATTGTATCCGGTTCAATCCGGTAATGCAGCTCCCGGATGCGGTACACAAGATAGCAGATGGCTGCTGTGACCGGCAGAATGAAGACTGTGCCGCAGTAAGCCCACATGCTGTGGAAGAACAGATGCAGCAGCATCGCAAGCAGCACGAAATGCGTCGCACGGGTGCGCTGTGCGGTAATCTGTATCAGCGCAGACATTGCCATGTGGAACGCAAGCAGACAGATGCCGCCGAATATGAAGTCCAGCGCTTGCAGAATGCCCTGCGTTTCAAGAGTGTTTGCAAGCAGCTCTGCCGGAAAACCGCCCTCCGGGATGACTTCATACACATCGGTAAAAAGGAGCCCTGCCGAAAGACAGCCGTCCGCGGAATGCCGGTAAAATGTGCATTGCAAAACTGCACAGGAGATAAGCGCAATACAGGCATTTCCGATTCCGGCGCAGAGCGCATCCGAGAGCGTGTCATACTTCTTCATAGTGAGCCGGTGCATAAAATAGCGTGCACTCTCCTCAAAGACAGCGGTCACAATGCCTGTAAGAAGCACCCGGAGAAGGAAACTGTCTGATTCCCGGGCAGCAACCGCCGCGATCACCGAAACAGTACGCGGAATTGCGATCAGCAGAAACATGACAGCTCCGATCAGCACCGGAAAGAACCTGCCTTCCTTCCGAAACCGCAGAAACAGATATGCTCCCGCAGAAGCCAGTAACGGAAGAATCCCACGCAGATACATAAGCGCCTGCTGTGTTTCTGTCAGCATGATCTGTTCATCCATCGTTATGCTCCTGCGCTGCGCACGGCATTGACAAAAGCCTGCATCTTCTCAGGATCTTTCCTGCCGTCCGTTTCAATGCCGGAGCTGACGTCCACACCGTAGGGTGCATACCGCGCAATGGCATCCTTCACGCGAACAGGATCGAGCCCGCCCGCAAGGAAGAAGGGGCGTCTGAAGTCCCTGAGATGCGACCAGTCAAAGGCCTTGCCCTCGCCGGCGCCGCCGTCCAGCAGCACAATATCTGCATCGGAGCGCTCGGCGTTCAGAATATCCGCTTCGGACTGCACGCGGAACGCCTTGATGATCAGGAGATTCGAGCGCTTGCGCAGCTCGGAAATATAGGCATTGTCCTCGCTGCCGTGCAGCTGCGCAAAGTCGATGATCCTGCGGTCTGCGAGTGCTGTGATCTCGCTGAGCTGTGCGTCGATGAACACGCCGACTGCCGGGATGCTCCTGTCAAGCACCCGGCGGATTTTGGCTGCCGTTTCCGGCGTGACAGTGCGCTTTCTGCCGGGCGCAAATACAATCCCGACCAGATCGGGCTGCACCTGATTGCAGAAAGCCGCGTCCTGCCCTGTTATCATGCCGCATAGCTTGAGTTTGGTCATGTCAGCTGTCTCCTTTCAGTTGTCTGAGCATTGCTGTTTTATCACGGGCACGCATCAGCGTCTCACCGACCAGCACGGCATCCGCCTTTGCGGCGCGTGCCTGTGCGATATCCGCCGCGGTCTGTATGCCGCTTTCCACGACAAACAGCGTATCCGCAGGGCAGAGACCGCGGAGCCTTGCCGCGTGCCCGGTATCGACTGTGAAATCCTTGAGATTGCGGTTATTGACACCGATGATCCGTGCGCCGATCTTTGCTGCGGTCTCAATCTCATGCGCGTCATGCGCTTCAACCAGCGCAGAGAGCCCGAGCTCGTCTGCCAGCGCATGATAATCACGGAGCTGTGCTTCATCCAGAATGGAACAGATCAGCAGCACGGCCGATGCGCCGAGTGTTTTCGCCTCATAGATCATGTAGGGATCCACGGTGAAATCCTTGCGCAGGCACGGAATCGAAACTGTCGATGCGATCTCCTGCAAATACCGGTCACTCCCGAGAAACCAGCGCGGTTCGGTCAGAACAGAGATGCAGTCCGCACCCGCCTGTTCATAATCCTGCGCGATTTGCAGATAGGGAAACTCCGGTGCGATCAGCCCCTTCGATGGAGATGCTTTCTTGCACTCACAGATAAATGCAGGGCTGCCGTGCGCCTGCTTCATGATCGCTGCCTGAAACGCGAAATCACCCTTCGGCATCGCTTCCGCATCCGCACGCAGAGATGAAAGTGCTCTCTCTCGCATGGCTTTCGCGGTACGCTCCTTTGCATATGCCGCGAGTTCATCAAGTATCGTTGCCATCGTGCTCACCGATTCGATGCTGCAATGAAGGCATCCAGTGTCTCAAGCGCCTTGCCGCTGTCAATGAGCTCTGCAGCAAGCTGCACGCCGTCTGCGTGGGACATTGCCTTGCCTGCGACAAAGAGCGCTGCACCTGCATTGAGCAGAACCGCATTGCGCTTCGGTCCCTGCTCCTCACCGCTCAGCACTGCGCGTGTGATCGCAGCATTTTCTTCAGGCGTACCGCCGAGGAGATCTTCCTTCGTGCAGCGCTCGAAGCCGAAATCCTCCGGCGTGACCGTGTAGGTTTTGGTGTCGCCCTCAGAGAATTTGCAGATCAGCGTCGGCGCACACATCGAAATCTCATCGAGCTTCTCTGTGCCGAAAACAACCATGCCGTTGCGGACACCGAGCTTCATGAGCACATATGCCAGCGGTTCGACCAGCGAGCTGTCATAGACACCGATCAGCACATGCTGCGGTTTCGCGGGATTTGTCAGCGGTCCGAGGATATTGAACACAGTGCGGAGACCGAGCTCTCTGCGGATTGCACCGACATATTTCATCGAGGCGTGATACTGCTGCGCGAACAGGAAGCACATGCCGACTTCATCCATCAGCGATGCCGCCTTTTCGGGATCCTGACGGATATTGACACCGAGCGCTTCCAGGCAGTCTGCCGTGCCGCACTGCGAAGAAGCTGCGCGGTTGCCGTGCTTTGCCACCTTCACACCGCCTGCCGCCGCAACGATGGCAGCCGTCGTGGAGATATTGAAGCTGTTGGCGTTGTCGCCGCCGGTGCCGACAATATCCGTTGCATCGAAGGGATGCTGCACCGGGGTTGCATGCTCACGCATCGCCGCCGCACAGCCGGAAATCTCGTCAATCGTCTCCGCCTTCGTGCTCTTGGTGGAGAGTGCAGCGAGAAATGCTGCATTCTGTGTCGGGGTGGTTTCGCCGTTCATGATCTCATTCATCACGGCATATGCTTCCTCATATGTCAGATCCTGCTTGTCAACGATCTTGATAATTGCTTCCTTAATCATGTGAGGTTCCTCCTTAACAGTTCCTGTGAAAGTAAGAAAATTGGATAACATTGTCTTTCCCTCAGGTGTCAGGATGGATTCCGGGTGGAATTGGAGACCGAAGACCGGGTATTCGCGGTGCTGCACCGCCATGATCTCCCCGTCAGCGGTGTGTGCCGTGATTTTTAAGCAGCCGGGCATCGTATCGGCATCGGCTGCAAGCGAGTGATAGCGTGCGATTTTTGCAGGCTGCTTCACATCGCGGAAGATCGGGCAGTGCGCGTCGAGCGTGACCTCGGACTGCTTGCCGTGCATGAGCTGCTTTGCATGGATGATTGTCGCGCCGTATGCGGCACAGATCGCCTGATGTCCGAGGCAGACACCGAGAATCGGGATCTTGCCGCCGAGCTCCTTCACCACATCAATGATCACACCGGCATCCTCGGGGCGTCCCGGTCCCGGTGACAGGATGATGTGGCTCGGCTTCAGTGCAGCGATCTCGGCAACTGTCAGCGCATCGTTTCGGATAACGCGGATGTCCTCCGAAAGCTCGCCGATCATCTGATAGAGGTTATAGGAGAAGCTGTCGTAATTGTCGATCAGAAGGATCATGCGTTGAGCACCTCCCCTTCTCTGAGCGCACGCACAACGGCAGCCGCCTTGTTGATGCACTCCTGGTATTCATTTTCCGGGACGGAATCGGCAACAATGCCGGCGCCGCTCCGGACGAAAACGGTATTACCTTTTCTGTATGCGATGCGAATTGCAATGCAGGTATCCAGATCGCCGTGGAAGCTGATATAGCCGATTGCACCGCCGTAGATCCCGCGCTTTGCATGCTCAAGCTCACCGATGAGCTGACATGCACGGATCTTCGGTGCACCGGACAGCGTTCCGGCAGGGAGCACCGCATTCACGGCGTCGATTGCGTCACAGTCGTTTCGGATCACGCCGCGCACCGTCGAGCCGATGTGCATGACATGCGAATAGCGCAGCACCTCACGCAGACGCTCAACCTCAACCGTACCGAATTTGCTGACGCGGCCAAGATCATTTCGTCCGAGATCGACAAGCATGTTGTGCTCGGCGAGCTCTTTTTCATCGCGGAGAAGCTCCTGCTCAGCCGCAAGATCCTCTTCCTCCGTCCTGCCGCGGGGTCTTGTGCCGGCAAGCGGGAAGGTGTGCAGCACGCCGTTTTCGAGCTTCACAAGCGTTTCGGGAGATGCCCCTGCTACCTCCACATCCGTACCGGAGAGATAGAACATATACGGCGACGGATTGATCGTGCGGAGGGTGCGGTAGGTATTCAGCAGGGTACCCTCAAAGGGTGCGCTGAACCGATTGGAGAGAACGATCTGGAAGATATCGCCCTCATGGATATAATGTTTTGCCTTTTCGACCATCTCGCAGTACTGCGCCTTATCGAAAAGCTGTGTCATTTCGCCGGTGATGCGGCTCTCAGGCTCCTCATGCTTCACGCCGCTGCGGATGAGATCCGCAATCTGCTGAAGTGCGAGACATGCGCGGCGATATTCCGTTTCCGGCTCGCTGAGCTTCATGTTCGCGATCAGAATGAGCTTCTGCCGGTAGTGATCGAACGCGATCACCTTGTCAAAGAGCATGAGATCGAGGTCGCGGAACTGATCGGGGTCATCCGCCGCAGTTCTGACGCTCGGCTCCTGATATGCGAGATAATCATAACTGAAATAGCCGACAAGACCGCCTGTAAAGGGCGGCAGCCCCTTGATCTTCGGGCTGCGGTATTCACTGAGCAGCTGCCGGAGATAGGCGCCGGGATCATCGGTCTCCAGCGTGACATCACCCGCTTTCAGCTTTCCGTCGATCGCGCTGATCTCCATTTTCGGCTCATAGCCGAGAAACGTATATCTGCCGCTGGTACCGTGCTCAGAGACCGACTCAAGCAAAAACGCATGTGCGGAAACATGCTTCAAAGTGCGCAGCACTTCGATCGGCGTAAACTGATCGGAGAGCAGCTCGCAGCAGACCGGCAGAACACTGTATCTGCCATCAGCCGCACAGCGCTTGGCTTCCGCTTCGGAAGGATAGAATTCCATAGGCATATATTTCCTCCTGTAACAAAATCATTTCGGATTGCGGGATGTTAAGTCGCCATCGTTTTGTCAGCAGCATGTGAAATTCTCCTTTCCATAAAATAAAAACGTCCTTGACTGTGTCATCATGAACAGTCAAGGACGAGATGTTCTCGCGGTGCCACCTTGATTCACCGGCATATCTGCCGATGCACTTTGCGGGATACCAGCATATCCCTGACAACTGACGCATGTCTTCGCGTCGCAGTTTTCCCGGGGAACTCCCCGACTGCGCCCTCCGCGGGCCATTTGCTGCACTGTGTACCGTCCGTTCTCAGCACCCGGACTCTCTGTAGGGGCATATACAGCTTTATCTCCGCTTCAACGGTTTCTATGATAATTTATTTTACCGCATTCTTTCAGGTTTGTCAAGTGTTTTGATAAATATTTATCATTTACCAAAATCAGCTGATCTCCTCCGCATAATGCGTGAGCGACGCTTCTGACACATCAAAGATCAGCTTGTCCGTATTGTAATACTTATACGGCGTATAGATGATCTGGAGAGAATCCCACTTTTTCGGCGTCATCATATAGATATAGCCTGTGAGCGTCTGTCCCGGTTCGATTGCCTGGTTCAGGATCTTCATGTCGCTCTTGATCTTCGTATAATACTTGCGGGAAAAAACAAGCGCGCTGACATTGTTGAGATCATCCTCAGCTTTCTCACCGTCACGCTTTAAGGAAAAGTGTGTGAGCGAAGAGCAGTCAAGCGGCTCAGAACTCTGGTTTGTGATCGAAAACTCCGCAACGAAAAAGCGCATATCCTGCTCCGCACATTTGTCAAATTCAATGACCTTATTGAGCGTTGCAGAAACCTTGTCCTGATACTGGAGCGTCTGGCCGACATCCGTATTCTGCTCCTCACCGGGAAGATTCTCATCGACCTTATTCTCCGGGATCTTCGGGGAATAGACCTGATTCTCGTAGGAACTGCCGTCTGTGCTTCTGGTGCCCTGTGAGCTGCTGTTTGCGCAGCCTGTGAATGCAGTAAACGCGGCAGCCAGCAGCAGGAGCGCTGCGCCGCGGCGGAAAGCATATAATTTCATGAGTGACCTCCTGGGATCAATGAGATATGCCTTATTATATCACAGAATGCCGGAAAAAGCAAGCCTCTTTTTTTCGTCTTGACAAACGGCACCCTGCGTGATATGATAAAAGCATCATACAACAGGGAGGCAAGCGATATGTATACAGTCCGCAGAGCAGAGGAACGGGATATTCCCGCGATTCTCAGATTACTCGTTCAGGTCGATATGGTGCACCATCTCTGGCGCCCCGATCTCTTCAAGGGACCTGCAACCAAATACAATGAAGCAGAGCTCAGGGAGATCCTTGCCGATGACGGCAGACCGGTATTTGTCTGCACAGATGAGGCTGACAGGGTGCTCGGGCATGCGTTCTGCGTGCATCAGCAGATCATCGGGGATGCGGTGCGCACGGATGTGAAAACGCTTTACATAGACGACATCTGCGTGGATGAGGAGGTACGGCACCGCCATGTCGGAACGGCACTCTATGATGCGGTCATCGCCTATGCGCGGGAATCCGGCTGCTACAATGTGACACTGAACGTCTGGGCATGCAATCCGGCCGCACAGGCATTTTACGAGGCACGCGGCATGCGTCCGCAGAAGCTCGGGATGGAGACCATACTGTAACACAGAACTCAGACAATACGAACCGGCTGCATCTGTATTTTGATGCAGCCGTTTTTCGGTTACGGTCTCGGCAGCTTTGTGCGGATATCCGCAAGGCGGTCGAGCGCCTTTTGCAGGGTATCGTTCCGCTTTGCAAAATGCAGGCGGATATAGCGGTTCTCCGGCTCACGGAAGAAGCTCGAACCCGGAACAGCACCGACGCCGACATACTGTGCCAGTTTTTCGCAGAGATCCAGATCGCTTGCATAGCCGTATTCGGAAACATCCAGCATGATGTAATAGGCGCCCTGCGGGACGGTATGCTGAATGCCGATGTCATCAAGCCCTTTCAGGAACAGATCGCGCTTTTCGGTGTATTCCTGCTGCAAGCCGCGGTAATAGTCATCGCCGAATTTCAGACCGACCACTGCCGCCTCCTGCAAGGGTGCCGCCGCGCCGACTGTCAGGAAGTCATGCACCTTTTTCACAGTCTCGATGATCTTAGGCGGGGCAATGACATAGCCGAGACGCCAGCCTGTGATCGAATAGGTCTTCGAGAGCGAGGAGCAGGAGATCGTCCGCTCCCACATACCCGGCAGAGACGCCATATAGGTATGCTGATAAGGCGCATAGATAATGTGCTCATAGACCTCGTCGGTGATGACGAAGGTATCGTATTTCTTCGCAAGATCGGCAATCAGCAGAAGCTCCTCCCGGGTGAAGACCTTACCGCAGGGGTTCGACGGATTGCAGAGGATCAGTGCCTTCGGATGCTGCCGGAAGGCATCCTCCAGCACATTCGCGTCGAAATTGAATTCCGGCGGCACAAGCGGGACATAGATCGGCTCAGCGCCGGAGAGAATGGTATCTGCGCCGTAGTTCTCATAGAACGGCGAGAACACAATCACCTTATCACCGAGGTTCGTGACGCTCATCATCGCAGCCATCATCGCCTCGGTGCTGCCGCAGGTCACGACAATCTCGCCGTTCGGGTCGATCTGCCGTCCCATCAGACGCGACTGCTTTTCGGCAAGCGCCTCACGGAAGTTCTGTGCGCCCCATGTAATCGAATACTGGTGGAAGTCCTCGCGGGTCACCTCCGCCAGACGGTTAAGAATCTCCTTCGGCGGGTCAAAATCCGGGAAGCCCTGCGAAAGATTCACGGCGCCGTACTGATTGGAAATTCTCGTCATGCGCCGGATGACGGAATCGGTGAAATTTGCTGTACGCTTTGAAAGCTCAGGCATAGCTTTGTGCCTCCGTTGTCAGAATATCATAAATATATGGTGTACCGGGTTCTGCACCCGGTACACCAGAATTATACCACAATCAGATGGAATAGTCAACATTGCGCTCGTCGATGACGCGGCGGGACTTATGCTCGGAGCGGGTATCAAGACCGCCGTCCGGGTGAACGACCACGCGGGCAGGCTTGACGCCGATACGTGCCTTCAGTGCTGCGGAGATCTCCGCTGCAACTGTTTCATCATCCTTCGGATTGTCTGCATTCTTCTCGATTTCGACCGCATACTTGCTGGTAAAGTCCTTCTCGAAGATGCGGATCAGATACTCGCCGGTGATGCCGCTCTGCTCGCGGATGACCGCTTCGATGTCACTCGGGAACACATTGACTGCGGAGACGATAAACATATCGTCCTTTCTGCCGAGGATGTGGATTCTGCCGTGTGTTCTGCCGCACTTGCACGGTGTAATGTCAATTCTGCCGATGTCGCCGGTCTTGAAGCGGATAAGCGGTCTTGCGTGCTTGCGGAGCGTGGTGAACACGAGCTCACCGACCTCGCCGGGCTTCAGCACCTCGCCGGTGTGGATGTCAACCGTCTCGACAAGGATGTGGTTCTCTGCGATGTGCAGACCGTCATGATATTCGCACTGTGCCGCGCATGCGCCGAAAATATCGGAGAGGCCGTAGAAGTCAAAGACCTCTGCACCCCAGATATCCTCGATCGCCTTGCGGGTCGCGTCGATGGAACCGCCGAGCTCACCGGCAACGATGATCTTCTTGATATTGAAATCCTTTTTCGGATCGTAGCCTGCCTTGAGTGCCTTCTCGCCGAGCTGCCAGGCGTAGGACGGAGAGGTCCAGATCACGGTCGGCTTATAGGTCTTGAGGATGAAGAGCAGACGCTCGCTCGGGAGCGTGCCGCCCCAGATGCACAGTGCGCCGAGGTTCTGTGCGCCGATAACATCGGGTCCGCCGACATACAGCGAGAAGTTCAGCGCATGCACATAGCGGTCTGTGGGTCTCATGCCGACCTGCCAGAACCAGCGGCTCTCGGTCTCCTGGAATTCATCGAAATCCTTTTTGGTGAAGGGGCTCATCGTCGGGACGCCGGTCGAGCCGGAGGATGTCGAAATGAAGACAACGTCCTCTTCCGGCACGGCTGCGAGCTCACCGAGGAAGGAGCCGACACCCTGCGTATCGCGCTGGGTCTTCTTGTTGATGAACGGGAACTTCTGAATATCCGCGAGGGTCTTGATATCCTCCGGCTTCACGCCCGCTTCATCAAAGGAGCGCTTGTAATACGGCGCATGATCGTATGCGAACTTGACGATCTCCTGAAGATCTGCGAGCTGGCGCTTTTCCAGCTCCTCACGCGGGAGCGTTTCCAGCTCCTCATCCCAAAACTTGCTGTTGACATCTCTGCTCATGGTTTTATCCTCCGTAAGTAAAATTTTGATTGATGTATTCCCACTTTCTGTCGCGGGACTCGATGACATGTGCAATATCCTCATCGCTGAGGTGACGGAAGCGTCCCTGCTTTCTGAGATACGCTGCCGCATCGGTAAACTGCTTCGGCTTTCGGTTCAGAATGAACCTGCCGTTTTCATATTCCGCGAGATACCAGAGACCGCTGTCAACGACCTCCTTCGCAATCTCCACCGTTTCGTCGGGCGCGATTCCCCAGCCGGTCGGACAGGGCGCGATCACATGGATGTATTTGGTACCCTTGATCTGCGATGCCTTGCGCACCTTTTCAATGAAATCGGGAAGATAGCCGATGCTCGCCGTTGCCGCATATGGAATGCCGTGTGCAGCAACGATCTCGAACATATTTTTCTTCTCACGGATATTGCCGTGAATATTCTGACCGGCAGGCGTTGTCGTCGTACGTGCGCCGAAGGGCGTCAGCCCGCTTTTCTGAATGCCGGTGTTCATATAGGCTTCGTTGTCGTAACAGATATAGATGATATTGTCGCCGCGGTCGATCGCACCGGAGAGCGCCTGAATGCCGATATCCGCTGTGCCGCCGTCGCCGGCAAAACCGACTGCTGTGAAATCCGTATATCCCTTTGCACGGAGACCCGCTTCAATGCCCGTGAGCATCGAGGCAGTACCGGCGAATGTGGAGATGATCGAATTATTGCTGAAACAGAGCTGCGGGAAGTTGAATCCGACTGCGGACATACATCCTGCCGGAAGCACGGAAACTGCATTCTGCCCGAGCACTTTGAGCGCCGCGCGCACAGCCAGACTGCCGCCGCATCCGGCACATGCCTTGTGCCCGTAGAAAAATTCCTCGCGGGAAATGGACTCCGCTGTTTTATTCGCCACTTCCGTCACCTCCGATGCCGATAAAACTGACGCGCGGTGCGCCGCTGACCAATCCGCGGAAAATCGCTTCGATGTTCCCTGCGGAGATGTTTCTTCCGCCGAGGCCGCCGATGTAATTCTGACCGGGAATGTTCAGACCTGCCTTCTGCAAGGCGGAATTCACATTCGTGAAGACCGTGCCCTCATTGCCGAAAGAAATATCCTTCTCAAGCACAGCGAATGCCTTTGCGTTCCGCAGCGCTTCTGCAATCTCCGCATTCGGGAAGGGGCGCATGTATCGGATACGGATCACACCCGCCCGGATCCCCTGCATTCGCATTCGGTCTGCGCTCTCGCGGCAGAGTCCCGCGATGCTGCCGAGCGTAATCAGAATCAGGTCGGCATCCTCCGTGCGGTACTGTTCGATCAGCCCGCTGTACTTTCTGCCGAAAATCTCCGCGAATTCGCGTTCCGTTTCCGCGATCACATCTGCCGCCGCAAGGAGCCCTCTGTGCGCCTTGTATTTGAATATGTAGTTGTGATCGGGACCTGCAGAAAACGCGAGGTTCTTCGGGTTTTCAAAATCCACGCGGTTCTCCGTTTCATAGGCAGGGAGGAACCGCGCCGCCTGTTCCGATTCCGGAATCTCCACGGTCTCATAGGTGTGTGTCAGGACAAAACCGTCAAGATTCACCATGAACGGCGTGGAAACATCCGGGTGCTCTGCGATGCGGTAGCTCATCAGTGCGAGATCGAGGCTTTCCTGTGCGTTTTCCGCATAAGCCTGAATCCATCCGCTGTCAAGCTGCGAAAGACTGTCACGCTGGTCGCCGTAGATGTTCCACGGCAGTGCAGTCGAACGGTCTGCATTCATCATCACAATCGGGAATCTGCCGCCGGATGCATAATAGAGACATTCCGCCATGTATAAGAGCCCCTGCGAAGAGGTCGCAGTAAATGCTCTGGCACCCGCTGCACTTGCGCCGATCGCACAGGAGAGCGCGGAGTGTTCGGATTCCACATGGATGAATTCTGACTGAAGGCTGCCATCCTCGACCATCTCAGAAAGGCGCTCGACAACGATTGTCTGCGGCGTGATCGGATACGCTGAGATCACATCGGGCTTCGCGAGTCGGATGCCCTCGGCAAATGCTTCATTGCCGGATAAAAACCGTTTGCTCATCCGCGTTCCGCCTCCATTCTGATCGCACCGATCTTACAGATCTTCGCGCAGATTCCGCAGCCCTTGCAGAAGTCATAGTCGATTTCCGCTTTGCCGTCCCGCACGGAGATCACACCGTCGGGACAGTAGAGATAACATTGCTCGCAGCCGATACATTTTGCCGCGTCGATCACCGGGCGGATGCTGCGCCAGCCGCTGTTGACCGAAACGAGATACCCCGCTTCAAATGAAGTATTCTCCGGCACCTCATCGAATGAGAATGCAGTTTTTTCACGCAGATACGGTTTCACGGCTGCACCTCCCCGATTGCCTTTTGCAGCGCTGCGATGTTGCGCTCCTGAATCTTCGCGGGCATATAACCGCGGATCGCGGAAACTGCCTGCGATTCTGTAATTACGCCGCTCACTGCGGTCAGCACACCGAGCATCACCGTATTGACGGTCGGGAGCCGGAGCTCCGCTGCAATGGCATCCGCATCCACCGTTTCCGCACCTGCAATCGCCGCTTTGGAATTCACAAGAATTCTGCCCTTCGGTTTCAGCAAAGTGCGAAGCGACGGCGCATACAGCGTATCATCGAGAATGACGATGTAATCCGCATGCTCTGTCTGACTGCGGTCCAGCACCGGCTTCTCATCGAGCTTTGTGAATGCCCGGACCGGTGCACCGCGCCGCTCGGGACCGAAGGACGGAAACGCCAGCGCATACTGTGCATCATGCTCTGCGGTGTATGCCGCGCCAAGCAGCTTTGCCGCTGTGAATGCGCCCTGTCCGCCGCGTCCCAGCCAGATGATCTCCTTCATTGACGATCTATCTCCTATCGGTTTGGTATGCTTATATTATATCACTTTTTTCTATATCTGTCTAATCTCAAAGTCTTATACTCAGTTATCGGAAAATGTTATATCTCATGGTCAAGCATCAGATAATCCCGTAGCTCGGCAAGATAAATCTTCGCCATCTCGGAGAGCATCACCTTTTTCAGCGTCAGATAGCCGATCTCCATGAGATCATCGGGATTCTCCCCTTCAAACGGCACTGCGACATAATCGCTGCCGTTCAGCTCTTCGCAGATGATACCGGAGCAGAGCGTATAGCCGCCGAGCCCGACCATCAGATTGAGCATGGTCGCACGGTCATTTGCCTTGATGATGCGCGGATAGTCATTCGTGCTTAGGATCTCCTCCGCAAGATAGAATGTGCTGTTGTCGCCCTGTTCAAAAGACAGGCAGGGATACGCTTCAAGCTGATCAAATGTGATCGACTGCTCGCGTGCAAGCGGGTGTCCCTTCCAGAGATAGACAAACGGGCTGCATTTTGTGATGGTATGAAACTCGAGCCCGTTGGCATGCAGCAGCTTTGTCATCGACTTGCGGTTGAAATCATTGAGATAGATGATGCCGAGCTCACTGCGCTGCTTTGCGACATCGCTGATGACCTCGCCTGTTTTCGTTTCGCGGATCGCAAACTCATATTCCGCGGTATCGAAGCGCTTGACCATCTCGACAAATGCCTTCACCGCAAAGGAATAATGCTGCGTTGAAACGGCAAACTTCTTCTTGACATTCCCCTTATGAATGTACTTTTCCGTCAGCACATCAAACTGCCCGCAGACCTGCCGGGCATATTGCAGGAATTCCGCGCCGTCATTCGTCAGGGTGACGCCTCTGCCGCTGCGGTGAAAGACCTGTATGCCGATCTCCCTTTCCAGCTCCTGCACCGATGCCGTCAGCGAAGGCTGCGAGACATAAAGCTGCTCCGCTGCCTTGTTCATCGAGCCGGTCTCGGAGATGACAAGAATATATTTCAGCTGCTGCACTGTCATGGTTTATACTCCTTCGTAAAGCCCCGTGCTGAAATAACGGTCGCCTCTGTCGGGCAGAACTGTGACGATCCTGCCGTGCCCGATCTTATCAGCGAGCTTGAGCGCTGCCGCGAGCGCTGCACCCGAGGAGGATCCGCCGAAGATGCCCTCCTTCTGTGCAAGTGCGCGTGCAGATGCAAACGCCTCATCATCCGTCATTTTCACGACGCCGTCTACCAGCGACATATCCATCGTCTCCGCGATGAAATCATTGCCGATGCCTTCAATATTATAATCCGCATGCTCGCCGCCGCCCATCGTGGAACCGACGGGATCTGCAAGAATGCCGCGGATGTCGGGATTCTTCTCTTTCAGATAACGCAGGATGCCGGTGTAGGTGCCGCCGCTGCCCGCACCTGCAACGACATAGTCGATCTTGCCGTCGAGCGCTTCATAGATCTCCCTGCCGGTTGTTTCATAGTGCGCCAGCGGGTTGCTCTGATTCTTGAACTGTTCGAGCGATACAGAACCCGGAATTTCCGCCTTGATCTCCTCTGCCTTCTCAACTGCACCGAGCATGCCCAGCTCACGCGGGGTATTGACGACCTGTGCGCCGAGGGCACGCAGAAGTGCTTGCTTCTCCGCAGAGAATTTTGTCGGGACAACGAAGATGATGCGGTAGCCGCGGTTCAGTGCCGCGAATGCAATGCCGAGACCGGTATTGCCCGCGGTTGCTTCGACAATCGTGCCGCCCGGCTTCAAGATACCCCGGCGTTCCGCATCGTTCAGCATATAAAGACCTGTACGGTCCTTCACGCTGCCGGAGGGATTCCAGAGTTCGAGCTTGGCATAAATTTCAATCGCGGGGTTCGGTTCAAAATGATGCAGCCGCACCAACGGTGTATTGCCGATCAGTGCCTGCATGGAATCATAATAATGCATATTCTGCTCCTTTCAAACGCTCGCACGGTCGATCGCCTGTGCAAGATCAGCGAGAATGTCTTGGATGTTTTCGATGCCAGTCGAGAGACGGATGAGACCGTCTGTGATACCGACCTTTGCGCGGATATCCGCAGGAATAGATGCGTGGGTCATAGTCGCAGGATGGCACACGAGCGATTCCACACCGCCGAGGCTCTCTGCAAGCATCACAAGCTCCAGACTCTCAAAGAATTTGCGGATGTCATACCCTTCTTTCAGCTCAAAGGAGATCATCACGCCGCCGTTCTTTGCCTGCCGGCTGTTGACAGCATAGCCCGGATCATCCTGGAGGCCCGGATAATACACCTTCTTCACGGCATCATGCGCTTTCAGAAAAGCCGCAGCCTTTTCTGCATTCTCCACATGACGGTCCATGCGAACAGCAAGCGTCTTGATGCCGCGGATCAGAAGGAAGGAATCAAACGGTCCGAGCACGCCGCCGGTCGAATTCTGGATGAATGCCAGCCGCTCCGCAAGCGCCTTGCTGTTTACAACTGCAAGACCCGCGACGACATCGCTGTGACCGCCGAGATATTTTGTCGCGCTGTGTACCACAATATCGGCGCCGAGCGCGAGGGGCTTTTGCAGATAGGGCGTCATGAATGTATTGTCCACAATCACAAGCAGACCGTGTCTGTGCGAGATCTCCGAGACCGCTGCAATATCCGTAACCGTCATCAGCGGATTGGCAGGGCTTTCGATGATGACCGCTTTCACATCCGGCGTGATCTCCGCTTCATAGCGTGCGGGATCATCGGTATCCGCAATCGTATAGGTAATGCCGAAATGATTGAATACCTTGTCGAGCACGCGGAAGGTGCCGCCGTAGACATTGCTGGAAATCAGCACTCTGTCGCCGCTCTCCAGCAGGCTCAGGACAGCCGTGATCGCCGCCATACCGGAGCCGAACGCGAATCCGGCTTCACCGCCCTCCAGCTCTGCGATCAGCGCTTCGAGCGCTTCACGAGTCGGGTTGCCGGTGCGGGAATACTCATACCCGCGCATTTTGCCGAGACCGTCCTGCTGGTAGGTCGAGGTCTGATAAATCGGAATATTGACGGCTCCCGTGTGAATATCCGTCGAAATGCCGCCGTGTATCAGGGCGGTCTCTGCATTCTGATATTTGCTCATGATCATAGATCCTCCTGTATCATTCAAAACTGTATCCGGCGGTATAGGTCGCCGAGATGAGACTCACATTTTCAAAGGCGCGCATGCCGTCTGCGCGGTTGTGAAAATAAAGCTCCTGCACCTGCTGCGGTGTCAGGTAAGTGTCAATCTGCAAGCCGAGGGAATAGAGCGCCCGGGAGATCTCTTCGTAGGTAAATCCCCCGCGCATATGCTCACCGAGCGAAGCGGTAATCTGTTCAAGCCGATGCACACGCGCCGGAAACGCTGTCCCCCGGATCGGATAATCAAATGCGACTGCGCTGCCCTGTGCGGAAAGCTCCGCAATCTGCGAAAGCGTTTCCGTGAACACATCAAGCGTCAGGTAATAGGAAACGCCGAGGATGCTGAAAAAGGTCGGCTTCTGCGGGTCAAATCCCGCGGCAAGCAGCCGGTCTGTCATGCGCTGCCGCTCGAAATCCACGGAAACAAACCGCACATTCTGCGGAATATTCCATTCGAGCGCCCGGATACGGCTCAGTTTGCTCCGCTGTGTGTCCGGGTGATCGACCTCATACACTGTGATCTCCGGATTTTCATTGCGGAATGAAAATGTATCGGAGCCCGCGCCGCAGATCACATACTGGATACTGCCGTATGTCTGCGCGAATTTCGCAAGCCGGCTCTCTGTAAAGTGGATGCGCGAGAGCGGGATCGGCGCGATATATTCTGTGATGATCTGCTCTGCATCGTCGCGGGCATAGGGTGTTTCCTTTTCATCAAAGCCGCGTGCGATCAGCTCATACATCGCATCGTATTCCTCCTTGCCCATCAGATCAAAGGCAAGATAATCGTCAAATATCTTTTCCCGCGCACGGTTTGCGTGCCAGGCTCTTGCATAGGCACAGAGCTTCGCGGTGATGCTTTCACGGTCGTCTACCATATTCCCTCCATAAAAAATGCGCAGAATGCCGCCTGCATCCCGCGCAAATATCGGTCTCTGACATACGCATCACGCGCAACATCGCCAAAGCCTTATACGCATATCCGGGAGCAGAGCTGCGGTATTCGTCATCATACAGCTGCACATCATTTCGCGTTTCATAATCTCTGCTCCTTTCTTGTAATTCCGTAATCCCTATCGGGATTGTATGTATTATACACCAGATCGCATACTTTGTCAATAGGTAAAATCTATATTCAGCAGATTTACCAGAAATTTCATCCAATTATGGAATCGTATTTTACGCGCAAAATGAAAGCCCTTGCGCCGAAAGACAGGTACTCGTAAAGAAGTTTTAATTCTTTGAAGATAAGGCTGCGTAACTATGGCGGTTACGCAGCCTTTCTCTTTTTGTCGTATTTCATCTGAGACAGTCCTGCAACAGAAAGATTTCCGCTGAACTGTCCGTTTCTGCCGCCATACTGATGACCTTGAATAAAATAATGCTCGGTCTGCTTGATAAAACAGCAAACGCTCCCTGAACAATCAGAGAGCGTTATTTCCGTTATGCAGTTTTGGTGGTTCTGCTTTTTCATGAAAGAGCATTATCATAAATACTGCTGCCAGCAGGATCATCGGTAAATACTCAAATACATCTGCGATCACACCGAGGTCAGCATTTTCGGGGATATTGCCCTGATATAAGAGGTTTGCCAGTGCCCCTTGACTTTCATTGAACATATAATGCCCGATCACCGCGGGGAATACGCTGTCTGTCTTTTTCGTCAGCCACATCAGGAACACGCCGAAAAGCGTGAGCTGTATCATTCTTCCGCCGCACATATCAAAAACATCGGACATTGCACCTTCACAGCCTGCAATATCCATCGGAAGATGCCACAGTCCCCACACGATGCCGCCCACGATACAGGTTCCGACCGTGCCGAGCAGCGGTTCCATTTTCTGATTCATATATCCGCGCCAGCCCAGTTCTTCACCGAGCAGCCCGATCGACTGCACAGCCGATAGTGCTGCAAGCATGAATACACTTGAAAGTATATTCTGACCCGTAAAACCTCCGAGCCAGTCAGCATGACCACTTATGATAACAGGAAGCAGGAATTTAGCGGAGAAGCAGATCAGCGGAAGTCCGAAAGCCAGCAGATACCACTTGAAATTGCCGCTGAGTTTCAGGTGCAGCTTCATATCACGAAAGCCCTCTTTGGTGACAGCTCTTGTGATGAGGCTTGCGATGGCAGGAGAGAATGAAAATATCATGTATATGATATAGAACACCGTATTTGACGCATTCATAGGCTTTAGACAAAGAACGAATATCAGCATGAACGCAAACACGGTCAAAAGATAGATTCCGAGGCGCTTAGCATTCTCTTTTTTAGTGTTCATACTGCTCCACCCCTTTCAGGTACAGCTTACAGGTGATACGGTAGGAAAGATAGTACAGAGCAAGACATACCACCAACCCCACCGACAGGAGCAATGAACTGTTCTGCACGTTTATCACCTTTTTGCAGCTCTCAATAATCATATCGAAACGCTCGGCATTCAATATCAGAAATGCCAGCAAAATGATTGCAACTGTGATCAAACAGATCATTTTGATAAAGCTGCCCTTTTTACTGCCAAAGCGGTAAACAAACGGTATATCAATGGCACGAAGAAGTATCTGCACAAAGCAGAGCGGAAGTGCGATACCGCTGATCTGGACAGCATCTGCCTTTTCCATATCGGCAGCCACCGCACAGTAGCCCATATCCAAGAACTGCACCGAGAACATCAAAAGCACGATCATTCCGAAGATCATCTCATACTTTACACGGAGAAAGCCCTTGTATCCGTCGGGAGTTGCAGTGATACAGTAGCCCCACAGCTTTCGGTCATCACCGCGCAGGACAAGCATCTGTAATGCGCCAGCCGCAAGGAAGCCTGCGATCAGTCCGCCGATGCGAATGGGCGTATCACCGATATCCGTTATCTCGTCATGCATGATAAGCAGCACGATAAGCGGAGCAAAGCCGCAGACTATCATGGACAATATATACAGGCGGTTCTGCTTCCATTCCTTGTAAACAAGTCCCGTCATTACGGCTCTCTCCTTTCGTGCGAACGCCACATCGCAAGGAAGAACAATGCACACAGCACCGCAAATGCTATCACGATACAAAGTGTTGTTTTTCCTGAGCTCAATGCTGTCACAAACCTATAGAATGCCGCATCTGAGATCAGAGCGCCGTCCTCAGCCGGCTGTTCTGCGAGATTATTGTCATTCAGCAAATTCGTTCCCGATGAAAACAGGTCAACGATTTTAATTATCAGACCTGCGCCGAGAAATGCAGCAACACCAAGAACCGCCAAATCATTTTTTGATTTTGCAAACATAATAATATAGCTGTATGCAACGTCTATCAGCATCACAGCGCAGACTGCTCCCAGATAGATATTCAGCATAAGACCAAAGGCATTGTAATTTGCAGTAACACTGTATATCATCGCAAATGCCGCTGATAACAGTCCGAACAGCAGGATATAGCACAGCTTTACCAGCAGATCGGACACTGCCTGCTGTATGGCAGTCGGCGGCAGGACAAAGGAATACCGCTTCCAGCCTGTGCTGATATCCGCTTTCTGCAAGCCGTTGTTTGTGCCAGCCAGAAAACCGCCAGTCAGAGCAACTGTTCCAACAAAAAGCAGTATCATTTCCACCGGTGCGTCCTCTCCCTCAGCAGGAGCAGAAAAACCGCCGAGCATGATCGGTGCCAGCATCAGTGTTGCAAGCAGAAGAAACAGAATCAGCATCAGGAGAAAACGCTTGCGTGTAAGCTTCAATTCACGGAAAATTAGTGATCTGTATAATTTCATTATGACCATTCCTTTGCATCTCTGTGGACATAGTAGAGCATAATATCGTCAAGGCTTGCAGGGTCGATGACGCAGTCACGGTACTTGTAGGAAGCATTCTCGCGGTCATGCACCATGACCTCTGCGCCGAAATTGTTCAGGCGTATGCTTACAATATCCTCAGCGTCTATTTCTGCGATTCTCTCCTTGTCGCATTTCAAAATGCCATGAGATTCTATGATCTCGTCCTTATATCCCGTCAGCAGGATCTTTCCCTTGTCGATGAACGTCACCATATCTGCGATTTTTTCAAGGTCGGAGGTGATATGCGAGGACATGAGGATAGAGCGCTCGCCGTTTTGCAGATACTCCATGAAGATGTGCAAAATTTCGTCACGCACAACGGGATCAAGACCGGTCGTGGCTTCGTCCATGACAAGCAGTTCCGCATTATGAGACAGCGCACAGGCGATCTGCAATTTCATCTTCATGCCCTTGGAAAACTGTCCGATCTTCTTTTTCATCGGGAGCTGAAAGCGCTCGATATACCGCACATAAGTGGCGTTGTCCCATTCAGGATACATTCCCTCAAAGATGCGAGCCATATCCTTTGCAGTAAATACATCATGGAACGGCAGCTCGTCAAATACCACAGCGATACGCTTTTTGATCGCTGTTTCATCCTTGATATGGTCAAGACCGAGCAGACGTATCTCGCCGCTGTCAATGTCTGTGATATGCAAAAGACTGCGGATCGTTGTGGTCTTGCCTGCGCCGTTCTGCCCGATAAATCCCATGATACAGCCTTTCGGCACATCAAAGCTGATGCTGTCGAGCGTGAAGCCGTCGTAACGCTTTGTCACGCCCTTGATCTCAATCGCATTTTCGTATGCGGTCATGTTACTCCCCTCCGTTTACAAGGTCAAGAAGCTCATGAAGCTCCTGCATCGTGATACCTGCTTTTTTCGCCGTATCACTTGCTTCTATCAATAATGATTCGATCCGCTTGATCTGCTCCTCACGAAAAAGCTCCAGGTTCTGTGCCTTGACAAAAGAGCCCCTGCCCGTGTAGCTTTCAATAAAGCCGTCACGTTCAAGTTCCTCGTAGGCACGCTTCGTTGTCATAAAGCTGATACGAAGTTCTGTCGCCAAAATACGCATTGAGGGCAGCATTTCGCCCTCTTTCAGCTTTCCCTCCAGTATCAGCGTTTTGATCTGGTTTGCGATCTGCAAATAGATCGGTTCGCCAGATGCGTTGCTAATGTTGATATTCATGATTCGTGTACACTCCTTCGGGGTCAAGGCTCTCACAGCATTTGCAACTACTGCAAAAGTCTAAATTGTATAGCCTCTATGCATACAATTATAGCAGGTGCGTTACGGTTTGTCAAGTAGTTTTGAGAAATATTTTTGAAATAGCATAATATAGACAAAAAGCGATGTCCACCGAATATCAGAGGGCATCGCTTTTTTATAGCAAGATCGTCTGTGTTGGGATGCCCTGTTCCGTTAAGATTCGAGCAATCTGCGCCGGACCGTAGCCGTCAATGCAAAGATGAAAAATCTTGCGAACGATCTCAGCAGCTTCATCGTCTATCACCCATAAGTTCTTATCTGTTTCCGAGTGCTTGTAGCCATAGATCGGATTAGAAAGATGTTTGCCCGACTGTCCCTTCTGCAATCGAGGTGTTTGCAGTTGAAGCATTGACAGAAAAGTGCTGTCAGTGCGTATACATTCAGCTCATGCTCGGGCTGGAGGAGTGCAGCGACGAAGATGACAAAACTGTAAGATTCAGATAATGCCATTGTCATATAAGCGTGCTATAATAGAATCAAAAGAACAGGAGGTACGCTTATGGAATTATTAAAAGTTAAAGAACTTTGCAAGGTATACGGTAAAGGTGAAAATGAAGTCAGGGCTGTGGACGGTGTCTCGTTCAGTGTTCCAAAGGGACAGATGGTCGCTATTGTCGGAGCGAGCGGTTCGGGCAAATCCACGCTGCTGCACATGATCGGTGCGGTAGACCGCCCCACATCCGGGAAAATCTTTCTGGACGGACAGGATGTATTTCAGCAGAACAACAGGGAGCTTGCGATCTTCCGCAGACGGCAGGTCGGGCTGATCTATCAGTTCTATAATCTGATTCCCGTGCTGACGGCGGAGGAGAATATCATGCTCCCGGTCCTGATGGACGGCAGAAAGCCGGACAAGGAACACCTCGAAAAAACACTCGATATGCTCGGACTGAAAGAACGCAGAGATCATCTTCCCTCTCAGATGTCCGGCGGGCAGCAGCAGCGTGTTTCCATCGGCAGAGCGCTTTTTACTTCTCCTCAGGTCATCCTTGCGGACGAGCCGACCGGCAATCTTGACAGCAAGAACAGCGCTGAGATCATGGAACTGTTTCGCCGCTCTAATAAGGAGTTAAAGCAGACTATCATCATTATCACACATGATGAGAAAATAGCCGAGCAATGCGACCGGGTCATTGTACTGAGTGACGGTAAAATCATATCGGACGAGGGCAATTCCACGCAGGGGGAGGCGGACAGCAATGAGATATGAAAGCCTGCTTGCGTCCCGCTACATCAAAGCGCAGAAACGGCAGTCTGTGTTTACTTGCATGAGCATCATCGCAGCAGTTGCAGTCATTACAATGGTCTTTATTCTTTACAGCGTCTGCATGAACTGCCTTGAGAATACCTTTTACAGTGAAGCACCGTATCATCTGGTTTTCAGTGAACTGACCGAGGAAAAAGGCGAAGCAATGGCGGATTTCGGGGAAGTCCGCTCCGTGAAGCTCAGCCGCACGCCGGACGGCGTATCGGCTTATGTGTTATTCGGCAGCGACATCGGCGACCGTGAAATCTGGCTGCAAAAGGCCGCACAGAAGATCGGCGCATCAGAGCAATACGAGCGGAGCAAATACAGCTCGATGCACGGCGCCTATGAATGGAACGACAAGCTCATGAAGATGGACGGCGTTTATGACGGCGCACACCTGTTCAAGCTGCGGATCTTCTGTATTTTCTTCATTTTTGCCGTGCTTATCGCATTTGCGCTGCGGCTTATCATCGACACGGCATTTGAAGTCTCCTCAAAAGAGCGTGAGCGGCACTACGGCGTTTTGCAGTCAATCGGCGCAACGCCGGAACAGATTGTGCGTATCATCACCTATGAGGGAATGCGGCTCTGCGCAGTCGGGGTGCCGTTCGGACTGATCGCAGGCATCGGCTTTGCGTATCTGATGTATCATGTGCTGCTGAGGGCAGGACTTGCCGATCTCTTTCAGGGCATGACGGCAGCAAAGCTCTCTCTGCCGTTCTCTGTTGACCCGAAAATGCTGCTTGTTGCAGCGGCGGTCGGCATCGTGTGGGTATTTCTCTCCGCTTACGGCGTCGGCATGCGCATCATCAAAAAAATGCCGATGGAAGCGATCATCACCCGTGCGGACAAGGTGGAAAAGGTCAGGCGGCATACGCTTTCCGGGCTGCTGTTCGGCATCTCCGGCAGCATCGCCTCCCGCAATACAAGGCGGCAGAAAAAGCGCTTTGCAATCACCGTCCTGACGCTGACCGTTTCGATCACGATGTTTGCGCTGTTTTCCACACTGACGGAGACAGTCGAGCGCAGCGTCAACGGCTATATCAAAGCTGAGATGCTTCTTTTCAACGGAGGTTCGGATGATATTGATTATGGAATTGATCTCGGCAATCCCTTAAAAGGAATCAGCCTGGCCGAAGCAGAAAAGACGCTCCGGGACAGCGGACTGTTTGAAAACATTGCTATTGAGTGGGAGGGAAACTTCCTGATATCAGAGCATGCAGACGATGATGAAAACGCCGGCGGCGTAAAAGCTGCGTATTTGAACCGGGAAGCCTATACAAGGCTTTTCGGTGCAGATGCGGCGGTCAGCTACGATGAACTGGTCAGCTCCGGCGGATATGTTTCCAATCCGGACTGCGGGGATTACGCGAAGTATGCAGAGCAGCTGCAAAGCGGTTCACTGACAGCTTTCAGTTTATACACGCGGCTGCCGGAGGATGCAGAAATCGAAAACATGAGTTACGGCAGTCTTATGAGGGCTGCGGAATCTGAACGAAGGGAGCATACACTGGATATCATTGGTTCTGTTTCCGCGAAAAACAAAGGGTATTTGCTGATCGGAGCAATGGAAACCTATGAAAAGATTTATGCAGAATGGTTCGGTGCGTTCAACGATCATACCTGGGTGTATTGTAACTATGCAGGAAGCAGCGCAGACAATTATCAGTACAATGCTGCGGATTATAAAAAAGCACAGGACTGGTTCGGGTCGCATCAGGATATCAATTTCATGGCTGAAATCAATCCGGAGTCTCCGGATAGTTGGTATGACGACTATTACGGCATCAAGTGGAAAACACACAGTATTCTGGCAACAGTCCGTGCCGGTGTGCTGATGCTGAATCTGCTGATTGCACTGGCAGCGCTCGTCAATCTGATGAACATTATCTCGACGGGCATCGCAAACCGACGCAGCGAGCTGGCATCGCTGCAATGTGTCGGCATGACCGACAAACAGCTTGACCGCATGGCAATTATCGAATGTCTGCAATTTGCGGGTGCGGCGGCAGTCATTTCCGCGGTCATCTGTGCTGTTGTGATGATCGGTGCGAAATTCGGTCTGACGGCGCTCATCAACGCTTCATTTGTAGACGAAAGCAAAGAAACAAGGGAAATGCTGCTTGATATTGTCAGATTAGACCATATTACGCCATTTCTTCGCATTGCACTGGCTTCTCTGACAGCTTTTGGTGCGGGATGTGTCACCTCGCTTCTTATGCTGCGGGCACAGAACAGCGAAAGTCTTTCCGACCAGATTCGCGGCTCCGAAATGAAGCTCGACACGAAAAAATCGCACATTCTCAGAAACAGTATCCTTGCGGTCGCAGGTGCATTTGTCCTCACGATCGCAGGGCTGCGGATATACAGCATTTCCGCCTACGCCCGGGACCGCAGCGAATATGCAAAGGCCGGCTATCTCAACCTTGTGGATTCAAACGGCTTCAAGATGAATGTTTACAGTACGGGAGCTGAACACGGCAAGCATACCATTGTCGGGCTTGCGGGCATGGCCGTCAACAGTTACCCGATCGTCACAGCGGAGCTGAATGCACGGCTCGGCAAAGAGAATACGCTGGTCTACCCCGACCGTGCAGGCTACGGATTCAGCGATGATTCCTATAAAAGCCAGTCGCTGGAACAGGTTGTGGAAGATTACCGCACAGGGCTGAAAAACGCAGGCTTTGAAGCGCCCTATGTGCTGATGGGACATTCCTACGGTGACTACTATGCACTTTGGTGGCAGATACACTATCCCGATGAGGTCGAAGCAATGATCTTTTTAGACGGCACATGGCTCGCGAAAAATGAATTCTGGGATTCATCGGAGATCGACGAATTTCCTTCGGAATCTGCTGCGTATGCCGCAGCACGCAGATCCTTCCTGCGGTCATGGCTCGGGCTTGACAGGCTGTTCCCCGCCGAAGCACAAACGGAATGCAGATACGGCAAATCGCTCTTTTCTGAGGAGCAGCTCGCGCTTTGGGATAGGACAGATTACCCCGAATGGAGCGCAGCATTGCTTTCTGAATTAGCGAATGAACCGGAGGCAGCCCGTGAACTGCGGCAAATTCTGCACCCGACCGATACTCCGAAGCTTTACTTCTCAACAATGTATACCAGCGAAGAAGATGTCCGCGAATTTATGGAATTCCAGAAAGCGGATTATGAAGCATCCGGACTGGAATACAAACTGAATATTGAAACGGCTGCAAAAGCAGAATGGAATCATGATGCCTGGGAATATCAGGATATCTACGAAAATTATCTGAAGCCGTTTCTGGAGCAGTGCGGAAATTACAGACTTGTTTCCATCGGCGGCGACCACGGACTTTTCTTTGCACAGAAACCGGATGAAGTAGCTGATACGATACTTGATTTCCTTGCAGAGACAACAGAATAACACAAAGCGGACGGTTTTCCTGCCGTCCGCTTGCATTCACGCGCATTTCATGCTATAATGATAGCGTGGCAGGAGGTGAACGGTATGCCGAAAATATTGCTCGTTGAGGATGATGAACAGCTTGCGAGATTTCTGATGCGGTTTCTCAATTCCGAGGGCTATCAGACGGACTATGCAAACGGGCAGAAGGAAGCACTGCGCTTATTTGAGGAAAACACATATGGCTGTGTGCTGCTCGATATTTCTCTGAAGGACGGCAACGGCTATTCCGTCTGTGCAGCGATGAAGAAGCAGGATGATACCCCTGTCATTTTCATCACGGCATCGGCAGACGAAGCCTGCACAGTCGCAGGATTTGAAATCGGCGCAGATGATTACATCGGAAAACCGTTTGGCACACGAGAACTGCTTGCCCGCATGAAAAATGTCATGCGGCGGCATCAGAAATCCTCTCCGCTGCTGAAATGCGGCAGAGTGACGATTGATCCGATCAGGGGCATCGTATACAAAAACGGCAGTGAGCTTACCATGTCCGCACTGGAATACCGCCTGCTGCTGGTGTTCTTCTCCAACAAGAATCAACTGCTTTCCCGAGACCGGCTCGCGGAGGAGCTTTGGTCGCTGACAAAGGAATTTGTATCGGATAATACGCTGAGTGTCTATATTCGCCGACTGCGTGAGAAGATCGAGGACGATGCACAAAATCCGCATATCATCGTCACGGTCAGAGGGCTTGGCTATAAGGCGGTGGACGGATGAGAGACAAAAAGCGCAGGCTCATTCACGCTCTCCTGACCGCCGCAGGAGCCGCAATCTGCGCATTTTTCAGTGTTCCGTGCGCCGTTACAGTCGTCATCACATCGGCGGCTTTTATGCTGTTCTATGAGGTGATCCTCTCCCAAAGACGGGATCAGGTTATGAAGCTGTGCGATGATATTGACCGTATCCTGCGCAGCGATGACATCATTTCATTTGATGAGTACAAAGAGGGCGAGCTGAGTGTGCTTTCTGCGGAAATTCATAAAATGACGATTCGACTGCGTGAGCAGAATGCGGCGCTTCTGACAGAAAAGCGGTTTGCCAAAGAAGCACTGGAGGATATTTCCCACCAACTCCGCACACCGCTGACCTCTGTGATGATGATACTCGGTCTGATGAACGATTCCGGGCTGACAGAACAGGAGCGCATGGAGTACCTTCGTGATCTGTATGAACTGCTTGCCCGCATGAAATGGCTGATCGAAACAATGTTGAGCCTTTCACGCATCGAAGCGGATGCGGTAATATTCGCAAAGAACACGGTTTCCTGCCGTGAGCTGATCGCGCAATCAATAGAAACCGTGTCTGTTACTGCCGAACTGAAAAGCGTGGAGATCAGGACAGAGATCAACGGAGAGCCGGAGTTTATCGGCGACCTGCATTATACCTCAGAAGCAATCGTGAACCTGCTGAAAAATGCGATCGAGCATACGCCGCAAGGCGGTACGGTCACTGTGACGGCAAATGGCAGCAATATTTCATCCAATATCACAATTGCTGACACGGGAGAGGGCATCCCCGAAAAGGAACTGCCGCATATATTTGAGCGTTTCTATCGTTCTTCCGAGTACACGAAAAACGGATTCGGTATCGGTCTTGCATTTTCAAAGAAGGTCATCTCAGCACAGGACGGAAGCCTGAAAGCCGCAAACCATAAACCGCACGGCGCGATGTTTGATATTCATTTCTACAAAACGACAATATAAAACAGGCAGATGTTCATTTGCAACATCTGCCTGTTCTGTTTCATAGCTCGCTGTATAGGTTTTTACAAAATAGTTGCCCTAAAACTTCTATATTAGTACCGTCCGAATCGGCACAAGGACTCTTATTACCGCTTCCAGCGCAGAAGATACTGCTGGAGCTTATTGAACAGGAATGTGACGGCGATAACCACAATGCCGATCACAAGCAGACCCGTGATCGTGCGGGTGTAGTCGCCGAAATCGGAATAATACTTCACATAGTAGCCCATGCCGTCCCGCGCACCGATCATCTCCGCGGAGGTCAGCAGAATGAACGAGACACTCAGCCCCTGATTGCAGCCGAGGAAGATCTGCGCGAGCGATGCAGGCAGAATCACGGAGAACAGCATCTCCGGCTTGCTGACATTCAGCACCTTCGCAGAATCCACAATGCGGCGGTCAACATTCAGCACACCGCTCATCGTTCCGGCGAATACAGGCCAGAAGGTCGCAAGGAAAATCACGAACACCGACACGGAGCGGAAGGTCGGAAGCAGCGCGATGCCGTAGGGAATGTATACAATCGGCGGGATCGAGCTGAAAAACTTGGAGATATAGGTCGCAGCACCGCCGAGCCGCGCATTCCAGCCGAGAAACAGCCCGAGCGGGACTGCGACAACTGCTGCAAGCAGGAAGCCCTCGATCGTGATGCCGAGCGAGCTTGCAATATTTACCAGAATCTTCTCGCGGTCTTCCGCAAACTGTGCCAGCACACGGCCGGGCGCCGGAAACAGCACATCATTCAGAATATTGAATTTTGCTGTGGCGAGCGACCAGACCGTAAGCAATACATAAATGAAGCCGACAATATCAAGAAGAAGAGCCAGCGATTCCTGCCGCTTGATGAAAGCGGATGCAAGCAGCGTCAGCACTTCCACTGCGATTGCAAATATGATCAGTGCGCCCTGTGCCGTCTCCTTTGCTGAACGATCCGGCAAAAGCTGCACAAGGAGCAATATCACAAAAAACACATGTGTCAGGCGCAGCCAGCGCTTCTGCCATGTCATATAACCACCTCTTCTCCGCCGATCCGCTCTGCCACATCGCAGTAGAGCAGAGACAGCAGCTTGTTGCGGAACTGTCCGTAAGCATCTGTCTTGACAAGCTCGGCGCGGTTTCTCGGACGCGCAAACGGTACCTCGACAATTTCATTGACAGTGCCCGGATGCGCAGTCAGCACGACGATCCGGTCAGAGAGCAGGATTGCCTCATCAATATCATGCGTGACAAACACAACGGTCTTGCGCGGCTCTTTGCCGTCGCCCTCCCAGAGGGAAAGCAGCAGCTCCTGCAAAATCACGCGGTTCTTTGCGTCGATCGCGCTGAAGGGCTCATCCATCAGCAGGATCTCGGTGTTCATTGCAAGTGCGCGTGCGATCGCGGCGCGCTGCTGCATGCCGCCCGAAAGCTGAGACGGATACTTGCTGCCGAAGCCCGTCAGGCCGACCTTGCCGAGATACTCGTCTGCAATGCGAAGCCGCTCGCTGCGCTTCAAGCCGTGCTGTGCCTGCTTGATGCCGAACGCAATATTGTTCCGCGTTGTCATCCACGGGAAGAGGGAGTAGTGCTGAAACACTACTCCTCTTTCTGTCCCTGTGCCGTGCAGCTCCTTGCCGTCGATCTCGACGGTGCCGCCCGCTGCCTGATAGATTCCCTCAAGCACGCTGAGCAGCGTGGATTTTCCGCATCCGCTGGCGCCGATCACGCTGACGAATTCTCCGTCCTTCACACCGAAGGAGACATCATGCAGTGCATTGAAGCTCCGCTTGTTCTCGGTGTAGTTCACAGTCAGATGCTTGATCTCAATCTTATTCGTAGACATCGAAATGCTCCTGTAATCCCTGATAGATCTTGTTATCCGGGTTCTTCTCAATGATCTCGGCAAGCGCTGTCTTGAAAATATCGGTATTATAGAGCTTGTCGATATCGTAATCTTCGGTATAGCCGAGCTCAACGATGGAATCCTTAAGCGCCTTTGTGCCCTGCTTGTCGGGGTCGGGATTCGATGCGCCGTAGCCGCCGTAGACCTCGGTGCGGATATATGCCTCATCAATGTCGATGTGCTTCTTGACATCGGCGACCGTGCCGTCTTCATTCTCCTGCGAGAATGCGTATGCACGGATCAGTGCGCGCTCAAATGCCGCGTAGGTATTCGGATACTGTGCGAGTGCAGCAGTCGGCGCGACCTGACGGCAGCACGGCTGATTCTTCAGCGCCGGTTCTTCGGAGCAGCGGTAGACGATCTTGTAGCCGGAGCCCTCTGCCAGCGACGCATACGGCGAATAGACCGAGGCCGCGTCGATGGTGCTGTTTTGCAGTGCGGTGTAGGCATCCTTCTGGCTGTCGAAGTAGACGATATTCACCTTGTCTTCGCCCTCGCCGATCTCAATGTTTGCGTTCTTCAGCAGGATCTGAAGCTCGGCATCCTGTACGCTGTTCTTGACAGAAGCGACATTTCTGCCCTTCAGAATGCTGATGTCCCAGGATTCAAGGCCTTCGGTGTATTCCGGCTTGATGACATAGCCGTGGCCGTTTGTCATTGCGCCGCCGAAGATCGTGACATCATGCCCCTGGCTCTGGAAGGTCAGCGACGGGACCGAGCCGATGAATGCTGCATCGAGCTTGCCGGATTCAAGACCGTTCACGAGCTCTGCCGCGCTGGAGAACTGTGTCAGTGTGACATCCAGACCCTCTTCCTTGAAGTAGCCTTCCTCTGCTGCGACAAATGCGAGCAGGTGTGCAGTGGAATTCAGATGTCCGAGCTCGAAGGAGGTCTTTTCCGGTGCTGCGGACGCCTGATTCTCACTGCTCTCTGCGTTCTCGGAGCCTTCAGATTTTGAAGTGCTGCCGTTTCCGTCGCAGCCGTCTCCGGTGCAGCAATCCGGAACATCGGGCACAGAGGATTCCGCAGAAGATGTACCGCCGTGATCAGCGGTGGAATTTGCATTGTTGAATGCGCCGCAGCCTGTCAGCAGGGACAGGGACGCGAGCAGCGCGATTGCAGTATATTTCTTTTTCATAATAATCATACCTTTCTATTCGTAATTGTATTTTATCAGCGAATCAGCGTGTGCAGCGACATCGCATTCGCTCCGAATAGATTCTGATTCTGTTTGAACTGTGCATGTGATTCACTCCTTTGTTTTCCATGGCTTTATCATATCACACTTGCAGTTATTTGTCCAATACACAAACATTATCGTGAGTTATCAGAAAAACCTATTTGCCTACAAAAAAAGCAGGATAACCGGAGCTATCCTGCTGAATACGCGCATCTGCGTTTATTTCATGAATACAAATTCTTCGAGATCGAAGAGATGCCGCTCGCGGAAATACCGCTCTGACCAGTCGTGATAGGCATGCTGCATCACAAGGAAGATGCTGTGCCGCCCTGTCACGCTCCGCGTTTTAACGGTATAGACGCCGTCATGCGTATCCGTCAGCAGCACGCCGAGCTCCTCGCCGTCCTCTGCATCCAGGTGAATATGAATTTCCGCTTTGCAGCCGCTTCCGATGATCTTTGCGGCAAAGGTCATCATCGTGCCGGAGAAATCGTCGCCAAAATCATAATACTTGTAGCCAAGCACAGAACCTTGCTGCAAGCCCGAAACGATGCGGATGAAAATAGCCTTCTCCGTGATATATCCGGCGCCTTTCAGGACACAGGCGATCTCCGCTTTCGTCGGCACATACGGATTCAATGCATCGGCAAACCCGAGCGAGGTCATCTCGACCTGCGGGATCGTGCCGTCTTCCAGGATCGTCACCTTCTCGACACAGGCACGCCGTGATGTGATTGTGCCGTTTGTCATGCGGTGATAGAAAATGTACCACTGTCCGCCGATGCAGGCAAGGGAGCCGTGGTCATTGCCTGCCGGATAGTCAATGCCGTTGTCGATGATCGCATTTTTCCGCACAAAGGGACCCTCCGGGCGGTCGGCGACCGCATAGAACAGACGGGAGCCCCGGCGCGGGGAATAGATCAGATAGTATTTTCCGCCGATCTTGCGCGGGGAGCTTGCCTCAAAGAAATCGTCATCTCCCATCCCCTGCGGAATCAGATCTGCGCGGTAAGAACCCTTTTTGACCGTCACCATATCGGGCTCAAGCTCGTTGAAATGCGAGCGCTCAAAGCCGTAGTAAATGTAGCTTCTGCCGTCGTCATCAACCAGAACTCCGGCATCATTGTAAATGCCGTCATCGCCCGCGTCTGCTTCGTCATAGCGGTAACGCCCGAGCAGCGTGAAGGGTCCCTCCGGGTGATCGCTCACGCCGACACAGCCCTTTGCACCGACAATATACGCGAACAGATAATACTTTCCGTTCTTCTCGACCACATCCGGCGCATAGAGCTCGTTGTCCGTCCAGTCCACCTCAGAAAGCCTGCCGCAGCTGTCCCGCGTGCAGAAACTGATGCCGTGGCAGGTCCAGTTCTGCAAATCGTGAACCGGCGCAGACCACACTTTCAATTTGTAATCACAGAATGCACCGCAAGCCGCACGGTCATGCGAGCCGTAGAGATAGACGCGGTCGCCGAAGACACGCGGTTCACCGTCGGGGATATATTCCCAAAGCGGAAGAAACGGGTTTGCCATAGAAAAACCTCCTGTCGGTCACTGATAGAGAAAGTATAGCATATTTCACAGAAAAAAACAAGCATTGTGGTTGACAATCAGCAGACGCCATGCTATAATGGTATCAGAAAGCACATAAATACAACAGAAAAGAGGGACACCTATGAATCACAGAATCTATGCTGCAATGACTGCGATTCTCTGCGCCGCCGCTGTGATGCCCGCAGCACCCGCACGGGCTGAGAGCAATCAGGTGCTTGTCACGAATACAGATGAGCTGATCGCCGCACTGGCAGATGCGAAGCCCGGAGATGAGATCATTCTGCGCGAGGGTGTCTACATGAACGACAAGTGGCTCGGGAAATGGGCAGCGTTTTTCGCAGAGGCAAGCGGCACGCCGGAGCAGCATATCATCATCCGCAGTGAAGACCCTGCGCACCCGGCGACAATCAACGGCGCCACGCAAGAGAGTAAATATGCACTCAATATCATCGGCTCCTACTGGGAAATCCGCGATCTGAAGATCGGCGAATCGTCAAAGGGCATCTTCCTTGCAAAGTCTGAGCACAGCGTGATCTCCGGCTGCGAGGTCTACAACACCGGCGGCGAGGGCATCCATGTCATCGACAACAGCAGCTATAATCTCGTCGAAAACTGCTGGGTACATGACACCGGCACGATCTCCCCGCAGTACGGTGAGGGCGTCTACATCGGCAGCGCGAAAAATGCCACTGATTACGGATTTGAATGCCACTACAATACCGTGCGCGGCTGCAAATTCGGACCGAATGTCGCGGCGGATCATGTGGATATCAAAGAGTTCACGCATCACAATGTTGTCGAATACTGCACCTTCGACGGCACCGGCATCCAGGGACAGAACGGCGGCAACAGCTTTGTTGAGGTGAAAGGCAATGACTGCACTGTGCGCTATAACACAGGGTACCGCAACGGCTGCACGGAACAGCTCTACGGGTTCGATCTGAATGTGCAGCTTGACGGCTGGGGGCAGAACAACAAAATCTACGACAACACACTGTATCTTGACACCGCAGACTGCTATGTCGTCAAGGGCTGGAACTGCTATACGGAAGTATTCCGCAATACGGTCGAGCCCGCGGAATGCGTCTCGAACGGCAACAAGGTCTTGCAGGTGCGCGGATACCGTCTCGCGGGAGATGCCAATGAGGACGGCATGCTGAACCGTGACGACCTCACCTGCATGCAGGCATTTTTGTTCGCCGATACGCCGCCGCATATCTCAGGTGAGAATGCCGATCTCAACGGTGACGGAAAGATCAGCGCGAAGGATCTGACACTCCTGAAACGCAGACTGCTCACAGGCGACACCGAAACACGCCCGGAAATCTCCGTTGAATATGTAAAGGAAGAAGCCGGAAAGTGGCGGCTGACAGATGCACTCGGCGGCAGGACGATCACCTTCTCACTGACAGCAAAGCCGCAAAGCACGCTCAACATGGCGTGGGGCTACTGGGACCCGAATGCAGACGGCGGCGGAAAATGGAGCACCGTTCCGCTCGGCGAATACATAGCAGATGAGAACGGCAGCGTGCAGATCACGGTCGATGTGCCGGAAAATGACACACGCGTTGCACTGGAAATCTGGGATTATTCCAACGCATCCGGCGATCTCGATGCGGACAGCGTGACGCTGGATTCCGTAACGACATCTTCCCCTTTCCCCGCATCATAAGAATACAGTGACCCCGGCAGGACTATGTGAAAACCTGCCGGGGTCTGTTCATTATGATTCGGAAGATTCCTCTGCGATTGTGCGGAGAGCCTTTGCAAGCACAGACCGGAAGAGCGGGCTTTCCAGCCGGCGCACCAGCGCAGTCTCCTGCGAAGGATTTGCGTGCGCCTGCGCGGGCGCATCCGCCAGCACGAGCACCGGTGTATCCTTGTGAATCTTCAGAAGCTCATCGAGACAATTCCGCTGCTGACGGTTGAGATCGGACTGCCGTACGATGATCGCTGCATAGGGCTGCTCCTGTGCCACTGCCATTTTCAGATATGCACAGGCGTGCTCGAAGTCTGCCTGCCACTCGCTGATCAGCCCTGCTTCCCGCAGGAGCTCCATCGTTGCCATTGCAGACTGCTGATGCGAATCCCAGACAAATGCACGCTTCCCGAAGCAGAAGTGATGCGGGAAAATCACCTGCTGCGGCACAAACTGCATCGGAAGGCGCAGGATCACCGCGCTTGCCTGCTGCGGCAGACGGGTGAAGACAAGCTCGCCGCCCATCAGCTTGATCAGGCGCTTACTGAGATAAAGACTGTGCTGCTGCCCCTCTGCCTGTTTCAGCACGAATGCCTCCTCAAGACAGTGCAGCGGATCCTGCGACGGGATCGGGCTGCACATGCCGCTCTGGATATCCTGTGACACGCGGTCGCCGTGCGTCAGGAGCGTACATTCATAGAGCGCGGTGTCGTCCTTGCCCGCAATCGCTGACTGCGTGATCTGGAAGGTCGCCGCAGAGCCGTTCGGCAAAGAGCGGATCACATTGAGAAACACATTTTCGACAAGATACAGGAGACGGTTGGAATCGCTGAGCACGGTCTCCTGCGTGACATGATTGGTAAAGGAGATGACTTCAAGCTCACGCTCACGGAATTCTGCCTCTGCTTTTGCGCAGACCTTCCGGATCAGCGCCGGGAGACATACCGGCTCATGCAGCATCGGAAGCTGATTGTTTTCAAGCAGCAGCACATCCTTTGCACATTCGGTCATCTCGGTCAGACGCTCGTAAGCCGTGAACATCTTGCGGAAATCAGGATGCAACTGCTGTTCGGGCGGAAGCTGATGCTCCAGATGTTCGAGCGTCGCATAGACCTGATTGAGTGCAAGCTGGAAGCTGCTCGCGATATTGATGAAGATATGCGCCTTGCGGATTCTGCCGCGCTCCTTCTGGCGGAGCCGTTCCTGAAGCGCACGCTTCTGTTCCATCATCTCACGGAATTCCGTATCACGGCGGCTGATCTCATCATTGAGATTCTCGACATAGAGCATGAGAAATGCCTTGCCGTTCTGATCGCGGAAAAAGTGCACAGCAACGCTGCACCAGTAATACTGCCCGTCCTCGTTGATGTCAATGAGGAAAAGCTGTTTTAATTCCTTCACATGCTCCCGTGCTGCAAGCAGAATCTGCTTATAGCCGAGCGTTTCAATGAAACGCTGCCTGTGCTCGGGATGCACATAGCGCTTCGGATAGCTTTCGCACAGAATGCTGAACGGAACAGGATCGACTTCTGTATCAAACACATCTCCGTTCAGACGGTAATGCCGGATCACATCCGCATCAAGATCAACCTCACCGACGGTCACAAAGGAATCCTCGACCATCTTGCCGAATTTCTGCCGCAGCAGGAGCTGTTCATGCTCAGTGCGCGTGAGGTTTTCCCGGCTCTGCACCTCGCTGTCGATATCGGCGATATACATCATCGCACGCGGAAGCTGATTCTCGTCGCTCTGGATATAAACCTCTGCACGGACATAGCGCCATTCCGTGCCCTCCGAACGGGAACGGAAATCCAGCGTGAACTGCCGCTTGCCGGAGTGATAGGCTTCCTCGACCGCACGCGGCAGAAGTGAAAGCGCAACGCGCTTGAAATCCTCCGGGTGACAGTACGGCATAATCAGGCGCTCGAAGAACTGCCCGAACAGGATCTCCCGCGGCGGCTGCACAGCATGATTCAGGATCTGATGACAGATCACCTTCTGCACATTGAAATCATATTCCATGAACCAGAGGAACCGGTTGCGGATCAGCGTGAAGAACTGCGTCGAAAGGGTATCCTGCATGCGCTGCGCCTGCATCTCTTTGCGGCGCTGCGCGTCAATATCCTGCACGGCATAGACAATCTCGGTCGCCTCGCCGTTTTCATCGCGGGTATAAGTGATGACGGAGCGTGTCCACTTCGCATCTGTGTCCGGGTCGCAGCTCGGTGTGACACGGCGGTATTCAAGCGTCACGCGGTCTTCCGTCTTCGCACGGATCCGCTCGAGCGTGGAGAAGTCTTCCAGCATCGCCTGATCCTCTGGATGCACGAGCTCCAGAAGCATGCGGAACACCGTCTCGAAGGAATACACGGTATCGTAAGAGAACAGGGGGCGCAGTGACGGATGCAGCGAACAGATCGTAGCCTCGCCGGTGATAAGATCCACATGCAGCATCAGCCGGAAGATCTCTGCCGCACCGGAGATGATATAGTGATTGCGCATGGAGACCGAGCGCAGCTCTGCGCGGTAACGGTCAGAGCGCTCCTGCGTCATGTGCAGCTCATTGCTGTCCTTGCCGAGCAGCAGCACGATATGCTCATTGACGGAAGCTGTCGAGAAGCTCGCCCAGCGGTATTCCTCCTCCTGCAAACGGCGCACGGTACATGCGGGGGTTGTGTTCGCCTCAAGACAGAGACGAAGCTGCTCCGCCGCAAAGCTGGCAAGGAACTGCTCTCTGTCCTCCGGGTGCACCATCGCTTCTGCATAGAGCTTGATGAAATCGCTGAATGACGAGAATTTCGCCTGCGTGTTCATGAGCGGGTTCTTGTCGCTGATGACAGAGACCGTCAGGTCACTGAGATCGACGCGCAGTGCCGTGAAATATGCGGAGGTCAGCACCGCACGCATCATCTGCATCGCCTCAGGGGGCGGGCCGTATGCTCTGCGGTCGATCGTAATGCCGACTGCGGGGATCTCGCCCCATTCCGTCAGCACGACATGCACGACGGCACTCTCCTTGAACCAGTCTGTATGTTCCGGCGTCAGGACAGACATCACACCTGTCGCGACCGTCCTGCGCACCAGCTTTTCAATGGCGGCGTCGGAAAACAGATCCGTCAGCAGGGCAGTTTCCGGCACATTTCCGAAGATCTGTGCGGCTGCCGAATTCATATGCAGCAGGCGTTCAGACTGCCGGTCAAACAGCAGCACTGCATCTGCACGCAATTCAAGAAACAACCTGTCAGTTGTCCGATCCCACATCGTGTGACTCCTTTCTCAGATAGATCCGGCCGGAGTGATATTCCGGTTTCAATCATTTTGCATGATAGGCTATTATACTATTATAACAAATCAGCCGCAGAATGTCAATTCTCTGCGGCTGATTTCATCTCAATCGCCAAAAATACGGGCTGCCTGCGCGGGGATTTCTGCGGCTGCGGTCACAAAAACGCTGCCGCCCGCACGCGCAATCTCCGGCTGATCGCGGAAGCCCCAGAGCACACTGATGCAGGGCACGCCGGTATTCGCGGCTGTTTCGACATCCACATCGGAGTCGCCGACATAGATTGTGTGCGCAGGATCGGCACCGAGCTCTGCAATCGCACGGAGCAGTGCATCGGGCGCCGGCTTGAGCGCCTGCCCCTCCTGTGAACCGATTGCAACCGTGACACGGCCGCCGAAATGCTCTGTGCAGAGCATCTTCACCTGCGGATCCGGCTTATTGGAGACCACACCGACCGCATAGCCCTCTTCATGTAATGTGTCAAGCATTGCAAGAATGCCGTCATAGGGCTTGGTCTGATCCTCGCAGTGCAGAGCATAGAGCCGCTTGGTCTCTGCCAGCACCGCCGGATAGAGCGGATCCTCCAGCCCGCTCGGAATCGCCCGCTCAACGAGCTTTGCAATGCCGTTGCCGACAAAGCGCCGCACATCCTCTGTGCTGCGCGGGAGCAGTCCGAACCGTTCCAGCGCTGCATTGAGACTGTCGCGCAGGTCTGCAAGTGTGTCCAGCAGCGTGCCGTCCAGATCAAACAAAATCGCTTTCTTCATACTGTCAATCTCCTTTCCGTTGTCAGCCGGGGATGTTTCACATGAAACATTTTCCTGCGCAGATGCGTCATATTGACAGCCCTGCACCCAGCCGTTTGCTGCCATGATGCGGTCAATCGTGCAGAGGATAAGATCGCGCTGCGGAATCCAGTCCGGCGCGATGAGCTCCGCCCGCAGACAGTTGCCGGTCATGCGGTGAACGACAGTATCCGGCGAGAGAATTTTCAATGCTTCCACTGCCGTACCGATGTACTCCTGCATCGTGATCGGCGTAAAACTGCCGTGCGCATATTCTTCGGCAAGCTCTGTGCCGCGCATCACAAACAGGCTGTGAATCTTTACGCCGTCTGTGTGATGTGCATTGAGCACACGGATCGTATGCAGCACATCCTCCCTTGTCTCGCCGGGCAGCCCGATGATGATATGCGTGATTACGGTGAGACCGTACCGTTTCAGCATCGCGACCGCTTCCGTATAGCGTGCAAGCGGATAGCCGCGGTTGATGCGCTTTGCAGTTTCGTCATTCGCCGTTTGCAGCCCGAGCTCAACCCAGACTTCATACCGCTTTGCATATTCTGCGAGCAGCGCCGCGACCTCCTCTGTGATGCAGTCGGGTCTTGTGCCGATGTCCAGCACCTTCACGCGATCATCGAACAGTGCAGCATCATAGCGCGCTTTCAGCACGGACACCGGCGCGTAGGTATTCGTGAAATTCTGAAAATACACGATCCACGCAGAATCCGGCGCTGCTTTGCCGAGCACGGTCTCTGCCTGCTCGCGGATGGATTTCGTCGGATCAAGCTGCTCCCCGGCGCCGCGTGCACCGCAGAAGGTGCAGCCGCCGAAGCCGCAGGTGCCGTCGCGGTTCGGGCAGGTGAAGCCGCCGTCTATGCAGATCTTGCGCATCTTTTTTCCGTAGCGCGCCTGCATATACTGATTCATGGTGTAATACGGATGCTTCATTCTGCCTTCGTGATACTATTATATAAGAGATCGGCGATCTTCTTGTGACCGTCAGCATTCGGGTGCGGATCAAGATATGCTTCGCCTGCACCCTCTGCGCCGGCACTGCCGATAATCGGCTTCGGATTCCAGCCGGAGAATGCTGCCGCGAGATCCACCGCATGCAGATCGGGATGCGCCTGCTCCCAGTCTGCAAGGATTGCATTGCAGCGGTCGATCTTCTCCTGTGCGAAGTCGCCCGCAGGCTGCTCAAGCATCGGAAGCGGATCAGTCAGGCCCTCATAGGGATTATACACATTCATGACATAGATTTCTGCGGTCTCATTGCGTTCACGGATATAGGAATAAATCCCTTCGAGATCGGATTTGAGCTGCTCCAGTCCCTTGTCGATCGCGGCTTCGAGCTTTGCCTCTGCCTCGGTGTCATTCTCGACCTGCTCTATCAGCTCCTGCTCCAGTGCATCCAGCTCGGAATCCTCCATCTCAGCGAGCGACTCGATATCGCGGTCGCCGAGCAGCTCCTGTGCGTAGTCGGTATAGGCACCAAGCATATTATTCGCGCCGATACAGATGATGATGATATCCGCAGAAGGCAGGCGCACAGCTCTGCCGACCTCCAGACGGTACAGCAGATCGGAGCTGTCATCGCCGGAGATCGCGTAGTTGTTCTCCTCCCAGAGCATCGCACCCGCATCCTCGTTCAGCTTTTCGCGGAGCAGCACGCCGTAGCGCTCACTGTCCGTATCGTCAAGGCCGTAGCCCGCGGAGATCGAATCGCCGAGGATCACCATACGCTTGCGGTTCGACTCCGGCTCTGTGGTTGTTGCGGCGGCTGTGGTCTCAGCAGCGGAGCTCTCCTGCACAGAACTCTCCGTTTTGTCGGCACAGCCGGTCAGGAGCATGCCCGCAGCAAGGAGCATGGCAGTCAGCTTCTTTTTCATATGATACATTCCTTTCCGTTATGATTTCATTAAGATAGTATACCACATCGGCGGAAAAAGTGCAAGAGATAACGCGGAATTTTCCGCAGATTATCACATGCAGCCGCCCGCATTGACGAATCCGCAAAAATATGCTATAATAGATATACTGAAACGGAGGACATCCGTTGCGGTCACAACATATCACCCGAAAGGAGAATATAATATGTATATCACCTGTCTTGATCTGGAGGGCGTGCTCGTCCCTGAAATCTGGATTGCATTCGCGGAGGCAAGCGGCATCCCGGAGCTGAGAAAGACCACCCGCGATGAACCGGATTACGATAAGCTCATGCGCTACCGTCTCGCAATTCTCAAGGAGCACGGTCTCGGTCTCAAGGAGATCCAGGATGTCATCGCGAAGATCGACCCGATGCCCGGCGCAAAGGCGTTCCTCGATGAGCTTCGGTCCTTCACGCAGGTCATCATCATCAGCGACACCTTCACACAGTTCGCAGCTCCGCTCATGGCAAAGCTCGGATACCCGACCATCTTCTGCAATGAACTGGTTGTCGCAGAGAACGGTGAAGTCACCGGCTTCAAGATGCGCTGCGAAAAATCCAAGCTGACGACTGTCAAGGCACTTCAGTCTATCGGCTTCCAGACAATCGCGAGCGGCGACAGCTTCAATGACCTCGGCATGATCGAAGCGAGCAAGGCAGGCTTCCTGTTCCGCAGCACCGAGCAGATCAAGAAGGATTATCCGCAGTATCCGGCGTATGAAACCTACGACGAGCTCATGGCTGCGATCCGCGGTGCAATGGACTGAGAATCAGAATACAATCGGACATGTCACATCCCGACAGGCTGCGGTCTGCCGGGATGTTTGTATTATCGTGATTTTTTGCCGAATGAGAGAAAAATATTGTGCGAATATGCAAAAATTATCTTGACATAACTGTCTTTTTATGCTATACTAATGTCAAATTGTATGCTGAATTGTCAGATCGTCACCTGCGGCTGATTATGATTCAGCCCGATACGGAGGAAGTCTTATGAAAAAAAGACTGCTGATCGGCGTTATCGCCTGCGAAACAGAACAGCTCATGCAGCGCCGTCTGATGAAGGGCATCTCAGCCCAGGCATTCTCGCTCGATATGGATGTAGCCGTATTCTCCTGCATCACGAACAGTCCGGAGCTGACACCGCACCAGAGTTCAGAATGCAATATCTTCAATTACATGAATTTCCAGCTGCTCGACGGCATTCTCTATCTGCGGAACTCCATTCACGCAGAGGAGACCAAGCGGCGGCTCGACCGGATGCTTGCGGAGCAGAAAATCCCGGTACTCGTGCTTGATACCGTCTCGGAGCAGTTCCCCTATCTGACGATGGATGACCGCGCAGGCTTTGCTGCGATCACGGAGCATCTGCTCGGCACGCACGGGCTCACCGATCTCATCTGTCTGACCGGCCCTGAGAGCAACCAGACTGCCGTGCAGCGCGTGCTCGGCTTCCGCGATGCGATGGAAGCACATCACCTCTCCGTGCCGGATGAAAATATCATCTACGGTGATTACTGGTACGGCTCTGCAAAAGCACTTGCTGCGGAGCTCATCTCCGGAAAACGCAAAATGCCGCAGGGCGTTGTCTGCGGCAATGACCCGATGGCGAAAGCACTTTGTCATGAGCTCATCGCAAACGGCGTGCGCATCCCGGAGGATGTGGTCGTCACAGGATATGATGCCTCACTTACAGAAGCACAGAGTCTCATCTCACTGACAAGCTATGTGCGCAGAAACTTCCGTCTCGGTGCGCAGGGCGTCCAGAAGCTCTATCAGATGATGACCGGAGAGACCTGTGCCCTCACGGAAACCGAACGCATCGGTGTCATCACCGGCGACAGCTGCCCCTGCGGCACAGACCTTGACTATCTCAAGCATCAGATCCGCGTGGAGGAGCAGCTTGACGATTACCGCACCATGTTCCGCACCAGCAATATGGGCATTCATGTCACGCGGCACGAAACACTTGACTCCTGCATGGATGAAGTGCGCAAGAACATTTATCTGATCCGCGGCGTTGCGGAATACTATCTCTGTCTCTGCGAGGACTGGGAGGGCGGCGGCGCACTCGAAAATCCGTCTGAATACCGCAGAGAAGGCTTCCCGCAGCATATGCTGCTGAAAATCCTGCACAACAGCAGCGAGCATATGGTCTGCACAAAGCCCTTTCCCTCCGCAAAGATGCTTCCGCGGCTGCATGAAGAACGAGAAAAGCCTGCAACATTCTTCTTCTCGCCGGTGCATCATGACGACCGCTTCTTCGGTGTCTCCGTGACATGCTTCGGAGAGCGGCTCGATACTTATGACAATATCTACTGCGAATGGATCGCTATGGTGAATACCGCGCTGGAATTTGTGCGCATGCAGAATTATCTCAAGCGCTTCAACAACCGCATTTATCTTTCTTCCATCCGTGATGCACTGACAGGACTCTATAACCGGACAGGCTATGAGAAATTCTCAGAGGAATGCTTCACGGCGGCGAAGAACGAGCACCGCAGATTCCTGCTGCTCTATGCGGGATTTGATTCGCTTCGGCAGATCAATGAAACCTACGGGCATTCCGAGGGTGACAGCGCCGTGACAGTGCTCGCAAACGCCATGAACAATTCCTGCACGACCTATGAACGCTGTGCTCGCATCGAGGATGCGGATTTTGCGATCGTCGGCTATCAGGATTATGAGATGGATGCCTGCCAGAGAATGATGTATGCAGTCTCGGGGTATCTGGAGCATTACAATCAGAGCTCGCGCAAGCCCTATAAACTCTCTGCGAGCTTCGGCTTTTTCTGCGATTACATCCCGGACGGCGTGACGCTCGATGACATCCGCGCATCTGTGACACAGCAGATTGAGGAAAGCCGTGCCTCCCGCCAGAGCGAAAAGGCATCGCCCTATTACCGCGAATTTGTCAGCCTCAGAGAACGCATTTACAGCAATCCGCAGGAGGACTGGAGCATCGACTCCATGTGCCGCGATCTCATTCTCAGCCGCGGCTACTTCCAGAAGCTCTATACCCGCTGCTTCGGCATCAGCTTCACGCAGGATGTCATCAACAGCCGCATTGAGCTCTCGAAGCGTCTGCTCTCCAGCACCGATTACAGCATCGCTTACATCGCCGATCAGAGCGGATACAGCAACTATGTGCACTTCATGCATCAGTTCAAGAAGAATGTCGGCATCACCCCGACCGAATACCGCAGAAGAAAACGGCAGGGCGAAGAAGTATAAGGATTCACAGGTGCCCGGGAGCGTTCCCGGGCGCTTGCTGCTGCCGAAAACTGTCATTCATTTCAGAAGCTCCTCGCGCAGATGCAGCAGGAGCTTCTTTTCGCGCCGCGAAACCTGCACCTGTGTCATGCCGAGCCGCCTGCCGGTTTCCGACTGCGTGAGACAAAGCGCATAGCGAAGACGGAGCAGCTCGCGGTCGCCTTCCGGCAAAGCGCCGAGCACCTGATGCAGCGCCAGACGCTCTGTCACCTGCTGCTCATGCGAGGGGACTGCAATCTCTGTTTCCGTTTCGCCGTCTTCCGTCGTGACGGTCAGCGACACAGCAGGCATGGACGCGCAGAGTATCTCTGCGGCTTCCGCTTCGGAAACGCCGAGTGCCCCTGCGATCTGTCCGACCGTCGGTTCACTGCCTGTCTCCTGACGGAGCTGCTCGCAGATGCGCGCCGCTCTGACTGCCATTGTCTGCATCTTCCGCCCGACATGCACACTTCGCCCCTCGCGGAACAGCCGCCGGATCTCACCCATGATCACCGGCACCGCATAGGTCGAGAAGCAGACCCCGCGCTCCGGGTCAAAGGCATGCGCTGCCTTTACAAGCCCGAGACATGCCGCGGAATAGAGCTCCTCATATTCGGTGCCGCGGTCGCGGAAACGGTTCGCACAGAGATGCGCCAGCCCGAGATGCGCCTCCGCGTCAATCGCCGGTCTGTCCCGCTTCATGGCGCATCCGCTTCCGCATCACAACTGTTGTTCCGCTGCCGACCCTGCTGCGGACAGTCAGGCTGTCCGTAAAGCTCTGCATCACCGTAAAGCCCAGCCCTGCACGCTCCTCTGCCGGCGCACTTGAATAGAGCGGCGTCATCGCCTGCTCGATATCCGCGATCCCGCAGCCCTTGTCTGCGATGCGTATGTAGATAACGCTGTTCGGAAGCAGGCGCACAGTCACGGCGATCACGCCGTCATCCCGCCCGCGGTAGGCATGCACGATGCTGTTTGTCACCGCCTCCGAGACTGCCGTGCGGAGGTCGGCAAGATCCTCGACCGTCGGGTCGAGCTGTGCGGCAAAGGCACAGACCATTGTCCGCGCAAAGCTCTCATTTTCCGATCGCGCCGGGAATGTGCATTTCAGTTCATTGAGCGTATTCATGTTCCTGCTCCTTTCCGCTGCCTGTCTGTTTTGTGTTCCGCAGCACGGCAAGCCTGTCCGCGCCGGAGATACGCAGCACCTTCCGGATCTGCGGCGAGGGATTGTGAATCTCCAGCACCCCGCCGTATTCCTCCATGAGGCGTGCCCGCCCCATGATCAGCCCGATCCCTGAGCTGTCCATGAATGTGACGCGGCGAAAATCCAGCACCACAACCGGCGGAAGCTGTTCCCGCACTGCAAGATCAATCTGCTCGCGGAGCTCCTTTGCACGGTGGTGGTCGATCTCGCCGCTCAAGTAAGCCGTCAGCTTCTGCGGCTCTGCTTTGAGTTCTACCATAAGGTTGTCGTCCTTTCCTTCTGTTTGTAGCATAATTATAACGCCTGTCCGCCGCAGATTCGGTCGAACGGCAGAGGGCAGATACAAAGACAATCGGGCAGACCCTGTTGACAAAATGCGGTTTTTCTGGTATCATGATAACAGAGTGAACCGCAGGACGGTTCGCGTCGAATCATACGAAAAGAGGTTTTCACTATGGCTTTTGAACCCTTCAGCAAATCCATGCTCGCACTCGGACAGGCACCGTCCGTCATCCGCGAGACCTTTGAATACGGCAATGCCCGCGCAAAGGAGATCGGCAGAGAGAATGTGTTTGATTTCAGTCTCGGCAACCCGAGCGTGCCCGCGCCGGATTCCGTGCATACCGTCATGCGTGATCTGATGGACAACACCAATTCCGTTCTGCTGCACGGCTATACCTCCGCTGTCGGTGCGGAGCCGACCCGCAAGGCAATCGCAGATGACATCAACCGCAGATTCAGTGCAGGCGTATCTGCATCGGATATTTATATGACATGCGGCGCGGCTGCTTCGCTGACCGTTACGCTGCATGCGATTCTGCTTCCGGGCGACACCTGCATGACCTTTGCGCCGTTCTTCCCGGAATACCGCGTGTTCGTTGAAGCGGCAGGCGCAAAGCTCAATGTTGTCCCTGCGGATACTGACAAGTTCCAGATGAACCTCCCGGTATTTGAGGCGCGCATCACGCCGGAGACAAAGGCGGTCATCATCAACACGCCGAACAATCCGACCGGCGTTATCTACACGGAGGAGAACCTCAGGGCATTCTGTGAGATTCTCAGAAAGAAGGAAGCAGAGTACGGCCATCCGATCTATCTGATCGCCGACGAGCCCTACCGCGAGCTGGTCTATGATGACACCGCAAAGGTGCCGTACCTTGTCAATCTGTATGACAACACCTTTGTCTGCTACTCCTTCAGCAAGTCGCTCTCGCTCCCGGGCGAGCGCATCGGCTATATCGTCGTCTCGCCGAAGATGCAGGAGAACCGTCTCGTCTATGCAGCCGTCTGCGGTTCGGGCCGTGCACTCGGATTCGTCTGCGCACCGAGCCTCATGCAGCGCGTCGTCGCGGAGAACCTCGGCAAGACCTCCGATCTCGCTGTCTATAAAAAGAACCGCGATCTGCTCTACACAAATCTCACGAAGTACGGCTACCGCTGCATCTATCCCGACGGTGCATTCTATCTCTGGATGCAGGCGCTTGAAGAGGACGCAAATGCCTTCTGCATGAAAGCACGCGACTACGAGCTGCTGCTCGTGCCGTCTGACTCCTTCGGCTGCAAGGGATATGTCCGCCTCGCATACTGCGTCACGACTGAGATGATCGAGCGCAGCCTTCCGGCTTTCGAGAAGCTCGCAAAGGCTTACGGCAAATAAAAACAGCACCGCATCAGGCGCCGCTCTGTGAAAGATACACAGGGCGGCGTTTTATATCAAACATATAAATATGAAAGCCGCGTGAAATCGCTTGCATCCGACAGCAAAGTGTGATATAATGTGTATATCTGCGAAGATATGCGGATAATCTGTCGATATAATCAATATCTAGTGCGTACCCCGTCTGCTCTGCGCAAATGTTGATTTGTTGTGCCGAAAAGCCGAAACAAATTCATTGTTTGTTCATATTTGAGACGGGATTTTTGGAGGATATATGAATATAACGGAGATCATTCTGCCGGAGTATGGTAAAGATTCTGAAATTATGCACGGCAATCTTGACAAAGACGTCTCTGATGTAGTACAATTATTATCGGAGAATGCCCTCACCGTTTCAACAGGTGAAAGCCTGACGGGCGGGCTCCTCTCCGAACGTATTACATCAGTGCCAGGCGCATCTCAGGTTTTTGAGCTTGGAATCTGTACCTACTCTGATAAGATGAAGCGAGACTTGCTTCATGTTCCGTCCGGTATCCTCGAACGATACGGGGCTGTCAGCCGCCAGACGGCTTTGTCGATGGCGGAAGGGCTCATGCACCGCTCCGGTGCGGATCTCTGCCTGACGGTAACCGGATTTGCCGGGCCAGCCGGCGGCTCCGCAGAAACTCCTGTCGGAACCGTTTACGCAGGCTTTGCCTATCAGAATCAGGTGACTGCCGCATTGCTTCGGCTCTTTGAACTGGAAGGGCTTGACCGCAGCGGCATCCGGCACATGACCGCAGTTTGCGTGTTTCAAATCGCGAAACAAATTTTGCTCGCGCGCGGCTGAACTTGGCCGCAGCAGCATGACCTGTGCATGAAGTATCTGACAGCCCGCGGTAAACGCGCGGTGCCGATCGGATGCTCCCCCATGCAAGATGATGGAGGCGTTCTATTAAATGCAAAATCCCAACCGTGAACCCTATTACCCTGATGACCGCACGGATCCAGTCCGCGGGTCTCAGGCAGACACTACCGCTTTCGGCTCACCCTATGGAAACGGACAGGCTGACAACGGGCAAGGCGCAGACGCAGAGACCGCAGGACATGCGGGGCTGCATGAGTCGCTGAGCTCTGAGACAGCTCACTTCGGCATGCATAGCGGTTCCGGGCAGAAATCGGGCGATGTGACGGCAATCCTGGAAGAAATCGAGCTCAAGCGCCGATTGCATGAACAGGAAGAACTGTCGTCCGCCGCAGCCTCTTACGCGGAACCTTCCGAACAGGCGGAGATCGTGACTCGATCCGAGCCGTCTGAACGCAGAAGCAGAACAATGCCGGATTCCGGCAGCAAGAGACCGTCACCTGCGTATACGAAGTCAGGAACGGGATCTTCCTCCGGGAAAACGCAGAGGTCTGCCTCCCGCGCAAAGACGAAGAAGGGAAAACGGAAGAAGAAAAAGGACATTTTTCTTGTCCAGGTCCTCAAGTATATCTTCCCCTGGCGGGGAGATTCCATCGGAGAGTCCATCCGCAAAATTGTATTCTTCACTGCTCTGACAGTTGTCGGTGTCTGTGCATACCTGATCGGAGACTATCAGCTCATGCTGTATCGGTCGAAGAAACTGTATGATGATATACAGCAGCGCCTGGAAGAGACACTCAGTAACCGCGGATTCAAAGAGAACTCCTATATCACGGATCCTGTCACAGGAACCGAGATCGAATACCTTGAGGAAAATTACCTCGCGGAGAAGCTTCTCAGTGCAAACCCCGACCTGGTCGGTTATATCAACATTGAGGGCACCGAGGTCAGCTACCCTGTCGTGCAGAAAAAATCGCACGACCTCAACTACAACACCAACGACTATTACCTCTACCGCTCCTTCACACAGGAAGAAAGCAAAGCCGGCTGTATCTTCATGGATTACCGATGCCATTTCGACGAGGTCCTGAATCACAGAAGGGTCGTCGAGAACTCGCAGAATCTTTTGATCTACGGCCACAATATGAATAATCGCTCCATGTTCGGCAGTCTCAAGGACTATGTCAGAGATTACGGTTTCCTGAAAGAGCATCCGATTGTTCACTTGCAATCGCTCTATAAGGACTATGACTACAAAATCTTTGCAGCGTTCATTGTGGACAGTGCCGACAAGGATTCCGAGTATGCATTTGACTGCTGGAACACATTCGATTTCGAGGGAGAAGACGATTTCTATGAATTCGTCAACGCTGCCAAGAAGCGCACGATCATCACTACGGATGTTGATGTGACCTACGGGGATCCCCTGCTGACGCTTTACACTTGCAACAGCATGTTCCACGACGGGAAGCTCATCCTGATGTGCAGATTGCTGCGTCCGGGTGAAGATCCTTATGAAGGCGTAGAGAACGCGGCACACAATGAAAATATTTTGTGGCCGAAGGCTTATTACAGCAACCACGATCTGACTTTTGATCCAAAGCTCTTTGTTCCTTACGGTCCGAAAGAGAACTCATGAACCTTACACTGCATGTATCTGAGGATGCTGCCTCCGGGGAAACGGACTGTTTTCCGGGCGGCTGAACCGTTACAGACAGTCTCCCCTGCTGCTGCCGATCACATCGCGGTACGGCGAACTGCCGTCCGCAACGCAGGACTCCTTGCGGCGCACACCATTTCCCCGTGACCGGAACGCAAAGCAGCAAGAGATAAAGATATCGCATAGAACAATGCACCTTATCTCTGAAGCGCGCCGCATCTGATTTGATTCCGATCTCCCGCATTTCTACGCAAAACAGAATACGATGATCATTCAAAGGATGTGAGATGCGCTTTTCCTACGGTGCGCGCGGCAGCGACTGAGTCGCTTACAGCCGCGAAAGGAGGACACGAACGATCGAGACAGAATCCCCACAACAATCTTGGGGAAATAAAACCGGTTTCAGCCGGTGAGATTGATAATTGGAGAGAAACTATGCAAGCTCGAATGCGACGAAGCCGCGTTGCGATTCTGGTTTCAACTGCACTGATCTTCACCAGTACATGTGGAGTTCAGAGCGACAGCATCGCTTCGCAGCGCTCAGGAGCTGCCGGTATTGCAGACGCCGTCTCTTCGGGATTCCATGCAAATGCGGTGGACGTACAAGACGCCGCAGGACCCTGGATGCCGGAGGACAGCCGTACAGATGATGACGGTGCGTCTCAGTATCAAGTTGACTCGGACTGGAAGGCTGATCTCTATGATTATGATGACAGCCTCTCCCTCACGAGCTACGAGGCGGCAAACACGGAGCCGGACGACCCGCTTACGATGACAACTGCAGCGATAACAGATACCACAGAAGAAACCGTCACAACCACCGTTACCACGATTCAGGAGCCGACGATCACGGCAAAGACCACGATCGTTGCGGAGCCTGACAGCGTTGTGTTCTATTCGTCCGGATACGGACACGGCGTCGGCATGAGCCAGAACGGTGCGAACTTCTACGCGAACTTTGACGGTTGGACCTATGACCAGATCCTCAAATTCTACTACCCCGGCACCCAGCTCGTGCAGGTGGGCACACCGGAGTGGGAGACGATGACCGTCGGTTATAAGACTGATACGGTCGTGAACATTCTTTCCCAGATCGTCAACAACGAGATGGGTCCCACATTCAATGTGGAAGCAATCAAGGCACAGGCGATCGCCGCTTACACCTTCTACCTCTACAACGGCGGTCCTTCCGGCATGATCTGCAAGTCGAATCCTTCGCAGAAGATTGTCGATGCTGTCCGCTCGGTGCTCGGCATCTGCGTGTATTACAACAATGCTCCTGCACTGACGACCTTCTATGCGTCCAGCGGCGGTGCGACTGCAAACTGCAAAGATATCTTCTTCGCAGACATCCCTTACCTCGTCAGCTTCCCTGTGAAGCACGACGACACAGCAGACCCCCATTACAATTCGCACAAAGTCTTTTCTGCGAGCGCTCTGAAGAATACCCTTGAGCGCAAATACGGCGTAAAATTGTCAGGCACTCCGTATGACTGGATCAAGCTCGAATACGGCGCAGGCGGCTATGTCACCTACGCAACGATCGGCGGAACAGTCCGTGTGAAAGGAAATGATCTCCGCGGCGTGCTGGGTCTCAAGTCGCCGAAATATGAGTTCGTGTATCAGTCCGGCAGCGAGCCTGCCGGGGTGATCGGAACAGAGGCTTCGGCTGCATATTCTGACCCGAGCGGCACACATGCGGATATCGAAACGAGAATTACAACAACCGCTCCGACGAATTCTTCTTCGGAGCAGACCACGACAGAAGAAACGTCTCAGGAGATTCCTGCTGACACAACGACGAGCTTTGAAATTGTCTCGTCGCTGCCCGAAACGGAACCCATCGTTGTGACGGATTCCACAGAGGGTACTGAATAATGAAAGCGTCCCGTGCATGAGAATGTGCGGGGCGTTTTATTTGCGCTGCATTAGTGCGGACGAATGCCTCAGCGAAAAAAATTGTTTGACAATCCGCTGCTTCTGTTCTATAATGAATATAGGATATTATATCCGCAGAAATGAGGGGGCTATCATATGAAAAAACGCTATACTGTCGCGGCGGTTTGCTCCGCTGCGGGACTGCTCGCACTCGCGGCGATGCAGCCGTTTACAGCGGTCGGTGCCGCGCCGGCGAAATCCGATGTGAAGCATCTGCTGAATGCACTGCTTGCCGCCGGTGAAATGACCGCTGCCGATGATTACAACGGCGACGGCAAGGTCAATGCAAAGGATCTTACGCTCATCAAGCGCGATCTGATTGCTGCTGAAAACGCCGACACCGGCGATCTCAAAAAGCAGACAGTTCCGGTCGCAGATGCAGATGTCAAGCTGATCGGAAGAACCTACTACAACAAGGATGTGACATGGCTGGTGCAGAGCGGATCTGCCATCGAATGCACAGTCACCGGCACAGAAGCAAGCGTGACCATTTCGGGCGACGGCTGCGTCTATTCTGATGAAAAATGGCGTCCGCGATACGGCGTGTACGTTGACGGCGAGCTGGTAAAGGATGTTGTCATGGGTGAGCCCGAGCAGACCGTCAAGCTCTTCTCCGGCACAACGCAGCGCACTGCAACAGTCAAAATCATTCACCTCTCCGAAGCGAACAACGGCGCAATCGGTGTAAAGCAGTTTGATGTCACATCCTCTGCTGCAAAGCCCATAAAGGCAACGGCGAAAAAAGACCTGACAATCGAATTCATCGGCGACTCGATCACCTGCGCTTACGGTGTCGAGGCAGATACGCAGTATGTCAATTTTGAGACCGGCACCGAGAACTTTACGCTCTCCTATGCGTATCTTACGGCAGAGCTGCTGAACGCGGATTACAGCGCTGTGTCATACAGCGGGCACGGTATCATTTCCGGCTACTCAAATGACGGCTCGATCAATACCGATTCTCTCGTGCCGCCTGTCTATGAACAGATCGCTAAGCTCGACGATTACACGGCAAAATGGGATTTTGACGCGAATCCTGTTGACGCAATCGTCATCAACCTCGGCACAAACGACGATTCCTACGCGACGAAGGATCTGGAAACACGCGGCGCGGAGTATCAGAAGGGGTATGAAGCATTCCTCAAACAGGTACGCGCAAAGAACCCGAAGGCAAAGATCATCTGCACGCTCGGCATCATGGGCTGCGAGGAGCTGTATCCGTATATTGAAGCTGCAGTTCAGGCGGTCGGCGACAAGAGCATCTCCTGCTATCAGTCCCCGACGCAGAAGGCGGCAAACGGCTACGGCGCCGACTGGCATCCCTCCCCTGTCACACATCAGCTCAACGCCTATCTGCTTGCGGACAAGATCTGCACAGCACTCGGCATCCCGTCGCAGAAGATCGGCATTGATCTTGCGGCTGACGGCGAATACGGCGCGGAGATCGACAAGGAATCCGGCGCAAACGCCTGGCCGTATTTCAGTGACTGGGACAAATCGCTGAACCTCAACATTATGTCGGCGGGTACCTCTCCCGAGTCGATGTATGCCTATGTGCGCGGGCTGAGCCTGCCGGCCGGCGGCTATGAGCTCTCCTTCAGCGTGACACCGCCTGCGGGCATCGCAATCCCCTATCAGGTGCGGAGCATGACCGATCACACGAAGATCTATTGCTCCGGCGAAACAAATGCAGACGGCACTGCGGAGACCGTGCTCAAGGCATTCAAGATGGATGCTGCCGCTGAGAATGTCGAGATCGTATTCTTCCTCGGCGAGATCGGCTCCGGCAATCTCACCTTCCGCGATGTGACTCTCTATAAGCGCTCATAATGTGACAACGCCCTGTTTCCTTTTCGGGAAGCAGGGCGTTTTTTATGGATACCTGCGACGGCGGCTGCATATCATGCAGCGGTGATCACAATGAAATCTTTGTCATATCTGAGCGGCGCACTTTGGCAATGGATGCTGCCGCTGCTGCTGACCGTGACAGCGCTGATCTATGCGGTGCGGCTGCGCGGAAGACCGGTGCGCGGTTTTACAGGCATTCTGCGGGAGATCGGTGCCGGAATCCGTGCGGGCGGAAAACAGCGCGGGGTATTTGCTGCGGCACTTGCGGCAACGATGGGCACAGGCAACCTGACCGGAACAGCACTTGCGCTGGTCACCGGCGGTGCAGGCGCAATCTTCTGGATGTGGGTCTCCGCACTGCTCGGCATGGTGCTTGTCTACGCAGAGAATCTGCTCGCGGCACGGTATCAGAAAACAGACCGCCGCGGGATACTCTGCGGCGGCGCAATCGGTATGATCCGATTCGGCACGGGAAAGCGTATTCCGGCGGCGGTATTCGCTGTCTGCTGCACGGGCGCGGCGCTCGGCATGGGCGACACAGTGCAGAGCAACGCCATTGCGCAGACACTCCGGCAATATCATGTGCCGCTGCCGCTCTGCGGTCTCATCACAGCGCTGCTGCTCGGGCTGATCCTCACAGGCGGTCTGAACGGCATTCACCGCGCAGCCGGCGTCATCATGCCGCTGATCTGCGGGCTTTATTTTCTCTGCTGCGGCTGGCTGATCGTTTTGCATGCGGATGCACTGCCGCACGCATTCCGGCAGATCATCGGAGAGGCATTCGGCGGCTTTCGGGCGGCAGGCTGCGGTATCGGCATTTCTTTGCTGCTCCGCAGTCTCCGTGTCGGATTTCAGCGCGGCATCTTCTCGAATGAAGCGGGGCTCGGCAGCTCGTCAATGCTGCACATGCACGCAGAACCGGGTACAGAACAAGCGCAGTGCCGATGGGCAGCGGCGGAGGTCTTCGCGGATACGATCCTCTGCTGCACGGCGACTGCGCTCGTGATTCTGACTGCACCGCACTGCGATCCGTGCGATTTCAAAGACGGTACATCGCTGCTGCTGGCGGCTTTTTCTGAAGGGCTCGGGCAATGGGCAGGCGTATTTCTCGCCGTGTGCATGGTGCTGCTTGCATTTGCAACTATGATCGGCTGGTATCCGTGCGGGGCTGCGGCGGCTGCATATCTGACCGGCGGCAGAGGAACCGGCTGCTATCTCGCGCTGTATCTGCTTGCGGCATTTGCAGGCGCGCTCGGAGAACCGCTCTGGCTCTGGACGCTCTGCGATTTCTGCAACGGCTGCATGGCGCTGCCGAATCTCTGGGCAATGCTCATGCTGTCTCCGACAGTCACAGCTCCATGCCGAACGCAGGAATAAAGCTCTCGTCTGCTGCCGCCCCCTACTGTGTGAGGATCTGCTCCATGCCG
>JAEEXH010000068.1 GCA_016291435.1 Oscillospiraceae bacterium | reverse complement strand
TCCTCAATGATGTAGACAGTCTTGCACTTTGCGGCGAAATCAAGGAAGAGCTTGTCCGGCAGCGGATTGGTCATGCCGAGCTTGAGATAGTTGACCTTATTACCGAGCGCATCCTTTGCGTACTGATACGCAGCGCCGCAGGTGATGACGCCGATGTCGGAGCCGTTGTCCTCGACCTTGTTGATCGGAGCGGTTTCCGCGTATGCGATCAGCTTTCTTGTGCGCTCCTCCACGACAACGTGGCGGTTCTTTGCATTCGCCGGCACCATGACGTACTTCTGCGGTGTCTTGACGTAGGGCTTGAGCTCCTTTTCCTGGCGGGGAAGCTGCTCCACGGCGCTCTGTGAGTGTGCAACTCTTGTTGCGGTGCGCACGAGCACCGGCGTATCAAACTCCTCGGAAATTTCATAGCCGAGCATTGCGAAGTCCTTGCACTCTTGCGAATCGGACGGCTCCAGCATCGGAACCTTGGAAGCGATGGCATGATGACGGGAATCCTGTTCATTCTGAGAGGAATGCATACCCGGATCATCGGCCACGGCGATGACCAGACCGCCGTTGACGCCGGTATAGGATGCGGTGTACAGCGGATCCGCGGCGACATTCAGACCGACGTGCTTCATCGCGGCGAATGCTCTTGCGCCTGCAAAGCTCGCGCCGAGTGCAGATTCGACGGCAACCTTTTCATTCGGCGCCCATTCTGCGTATACTTCGTCGTACTTTGCAATGGTTTCGGTGATCTCTGTGGACGGGGTGCCCGGATAGCTGGACGCGAACCGGCAGCCTGCCTCATAAAGACCTCTTGCGAATGCTTCATTTCCAAGCATCAGTTTTTTCATGTGTATTCTCCTTTTTTCAGTTCACGCGGAACTGTTGATTTACGATTTCGGCGCGCACTCGATGCGCATGCCTTCGAGGCCGTATTCCTCATCGGTTGCCTCGCGGACATCGGTGATCTGAATTTTCTGCTCCTTGAGCGCGATGTCCTTCACAAAGCCGCCGTTGGAAAATTCCCACTGGCAAAGCTCGACGTCCTGTTCTCCGACGAGGAACGTAAAGGTTTTGTCCTCTTGCAATTTGGCGCAGAGCTCATCGGTGAGCCTGATGACGAACGGGCCGTCCTGGAACAGCGTGACAACGGCTGCACGCGGCGTGTCGGGATCGGTCACGTAATCCGGAATCAGCTTGCGCACGGTCGCGGTAAAGCTGCCGGAAACGGTGCAGAGCTGCGGCTGCGCGTAAGCATCCGGATCCTCCGGGACAGCCGCGGCGGAATCCTCCGTGACGACCAGGTCTGGCGCGGAGCTTGCGGCATCATCCGGGAGGCTGATGCCGACAGCGCTTTTTGCGGATTCGTCTGGCTTCGGTGTCGGGCCCTGCTTTCCGCAGCCGGTCAGGCAGACCAGCGCAGCCGTCAGCGCGATGGTTGAGCGCATTCTCGTTTTCATAGCACACCTCCGTGAAATAATGATTGCAGATATTCGGCGACGGCGTCCTCTGTGTTGCAGCCGATGATCAGATCGGCGCGTTCTTTCAGGACATCCGCTGCATTGCCGACCGCAATTTTCGTATCGCAGGCGTCAAACAGCGGAAAGTCGTTGCGGTTGTCCCCGAAGCCTGTCACATGACGGGCACCGGTCAGGCGCCGCACCTTCTGAACGCCGTGGAATTTGGATGCTTCCGGCGCGGAGATTTCCAGATACCAGATCTCCGGCTCATATACATCCTGATAATATGCGACGGTGATGCCGCCGATTTTGCGAAGTGCCTCACGCAGCGGATCAAGCTGCGGCTTCGGCGCATTGAGCGACATATACACCGGACATTCCGATTTCAGCGATTCCATGCTCGGAACCTGATAAAACGGCTTGCCGAACCGGTCGTGCCGCGCCTGATAATAGCGCTGCATATGCGGCGTGCTGAGCGCCGTGTAGCAGCAGCGGAGCTGATCGGACGGCACACAGAACACAAAGCCGTTGAAGCCGAATTCCCTGTACAGCGCACAGACGGCAAGGAACGCGTCCTGCGGGATGCCCGCCGCATCGACAATCCGGTTTTTGACGGGGTCGTGCAGCACGGAGCCGTTTTGCAGAATCAGCGGGAGTGTGAGCGGCAGTCCTTCCAGCAGCGGCATCACCGTAAAGGATGTGCGTGCCGTTGCGACGGTCAGCTGCAAGCCCTCTCTGAGCAGCGCACTGAGAATGGCTTTGGAGCGTTCAGAAACAGAAACATCCGGCAGGAGCAGCGTCCCGTCCAGATCGGTCACAAAAAGTGTATCAGTCACGGCTTGCCTCCACAGGGTCGTATGCGATGCGGATTTCCGGCAGACTTGTGACTGTCGTATAGCTGTTCAGCAAATCGTCGCCGTGTTCCGGTTCATTTTTGCCGGATGCGGGCGGTGCGAACAGCCTGATCTGCAAATCGCAGGGCGTCATGAGCGTATCCTCATAGAATGCGGGCATCAGATCGACAAATTTCGTCTGCGGCGCCTTATAAAACCATTTGCCGTTGCATTCCAGCATATAGTTCCCTTCGTCGGAAAAGTACAGCTCGCAGAAATGCGGGTTATCATCCAGATGCAGCGGAATCGCAAGCCCCTCTGCGTCCTCGGCGCCGCCCCAGCGGAGCGTGACGGGGAGTACAGCGGGTTCCTGTCCGGTGATTTCCGGCAGGAACATGCTGTCGCGCAGCCAGCTTTTGAAGGTCTGCATCACAGGCTGTGCAATGCCGCAGCGGGGATCGGACGGCTCCTCGGTTTCCAGTCCCAGACGGCCGCGGTCGCGGAACTGATAAAAGTTGATGGCGGTGAGCCAGCGTTCCGGATCCGCCTTCAGCAGCCGGAAGAAGCCGTCCACCATATCGCATTGCTCATACGGCCCGGTAACGTCACCGTCGGCATTGAACTCGCTCATGACCATGGGCTTTGTCTGCCCGTTGTTCAGTTCCGTGAATCTGCGGAATGAGCGTTTCGTCAGGTCATAGACATTCTGATACGTATCCCGCCGGTGTGAGCGTCCGCCCGGCTTTGCGACATCGAACGGCCAGCCCCAGTGCAGCGCCATGTATTTGTCCACCGACCAGATATCCGCCGCGGGGATTGTGCAGGCAAACTCCGCCTCGCGCACCATTTCTGCGGATGCGGGATCCTCAATGCCGCCGATGCAGATCACGGTCTGCACATTCGGCGCATGCGCACGGATCACCTCCGATGCATGGACGAAAAATGCGGCAACCTCCTCATAGGAGGCGCGCTTGCTGAATGCGAACCAGCTGCCGGTTGCCTCGTGATTGAGCCGGAGCATCAGCGGGCCGTAGGGCTTCAGATCCTCGGCGATTGCAATGAGATGCTCGTCCGTGATGTGCGGGTCGCAGGTCAGCGTCAGCGTGACGTCCTGTCCGTGGCGGCGGATGTCCTGCATCTGCCGGAACACAGCGCCGCCGCGGGAGCCGTTCAGCCCGCCGGTATACGGAAAATAGTCGTCATAGGGATAATCCCACTGGAAGGAAACCGCTCTGTCCGGGAAGGCATCCCTCGCCCGGAGCGGAAATCCCTCATCCAGCGGATAATAGCAGTACATCAGATTGACGGAACGCACCGGCCTTCCGAGCGTATGCAGAATATAATCCTGCGAAACATATTCGCCGCGCTCACTGCCGTCCGTCAGATCCATTGCGATGCGGGCGGAACCCATATGAATGCGGGTCAGCGGCTGATTTGCGGAAAGATCACCTGTGCGCATATCAGTCCGCGAAATATTTATCGAGCAGCTCGCGCTTCAGCTTCCAGAGCGGCTCGGAGAGATCGACATAGTAAGCGTGCGGATTCTCAAAGCGCTTGACCTCGTCCCAGATGGTGTCGAGCTGTTCGCTGCAATATTTCCGCACCTCCGCGATCGGCGGGCAGTCGTAGACGCATTCGCCCTTTCGGAAGATCTGCACCTGCAATTTCTTCGCCTTGAAGTTCGTCAGCGTCTTGCGCTTGTAGGTGAACTCCGGGTCGAAGATGACATAGGGCTGCGTGTCGTCGATCACTTCATCTGCCAGCGTGATCACATCGGCGATTGCCATGCCGGTCTCGCTGTCGAAGAGGCGCCACGGCGTCTTGAAGCCGGGATTTGTGATCTTTGCTGCATTCTCGGAGAGCTTGATCTTCGGGGTGAGCGTATCCGGCGCTGCGAGAGATGCCGCCGCCGCGAGCTTATAGACGCCGCCGAACACCGGCTCGGAGCGCGAGGTCACAAGGCGCTCGCCGACGCCGAAGCTGTCGATCTTTGCGCCCTGCACGAGCAGGTCGCGGATCAGGTATTCATCCAGCGAATTGGAGGCGACGATTTTCACCTCGGGGAGACCTGCCTCATCGAGCATGATGCGTGCTTTCTTCGAGAGATAGGCAATATCGCCGCTGTCGATGCGGATGCCCTGCGGCACATGCCCTGCGGCCTTCAGCTCCTTGAAGACGGTGATCGCATTCGGGACGCCGGAGCGCAGCACATGGTAGGTATCGACCAGAAGCGTGCAGGCATCGGGATAGACCTTTGCATAGGCGCGGAATGCGTCAAGCTCGGTCGGGAAGAGCTGCACCCAGCTGTGCGCCATCGTGCCGAGCGCGGGCACACCGAATTCACGGTCGCAGATCGCACATGCCGTGCCTGCCGCGCCCGCGATATAAGCGGCTCTTGCGCCGTAGAGCGCACCGTCGCTGCCCTGTGCTCTGCGGGAGCCGAACTCCATGACGGGTCTGCCCTCTGCTGCGCGGACAATGCGGCTTGCCTTTGTCGCGATCAGGGACTGGTGGTTGACGGAGAGCAGCAGCATCGTTTCCACGAACTGTGCCTGCATCGCCGGACCGCAGACCGTCATCAGCGGCTCATGCGGGAAGATGGGCGTGCCCTCGGGGATTGCCCAGACATCGCACTCGAATCTGAAATCTGCGAGATATTGCAGAAACGCCTCCGAGAAAATGCCCTTTTCCCGCAGATAGGAGAGGTCATCCTCTGTGAAGCGCAGGTTTTTCAGGTAGTCGATCGCCTGCTCAAGACCTGCCATGATCGCATAGCCGCCCTGATCGGGCACTCTGCGGAAGAAGAGGTCGAAGCAGGTGCGGACATTGCCGAGCCCGTTCTCCAGAAAACCGTTTGCCATCGTCAGCTCATAGAAATCCACGAGCATCGTGAGATTGCGTGCGGCAAAGAGCGAGCTGTGTCTGTCGTTCATGCTCATATCGGTATTCCTCACAATCATCAGAGCTGCACGGGAGCCGTAGGAAAAATTGCCCGTGCGCGGATAAGACTTTGCTTGTATCCAACCTATATTTTACTACAAAAAAGCGGTTTCGTCAAGCGTTTTGCAGAGACGCACGAAAAATAATGCAGATTGGGCTTGCAATCTGCGCAGAAATATGATAAAATAGAGAGTAACCGAGTAAAGCACTCGGAATAGTATACTTTGCCGAGCGGAACACTATGCTTTGCGGAGCTTCAGAAAGGATTTTATATAGTATGAGCGAGATCAGATTCCCCGAAACCTGGGAGAGCGGCGATCAGAAGATCGCGTGGGTCAAGGGCAACATGCCCCTTCTGCGCAGCATCGAAGCGGAGTTTGCGAAGACAAAGCCCTTCGCGGGCAAGCGCATTGCGCTGTCGATTCATCTGGAGGCGAAGACCGCGTATCTCTGCCGTGTGCTCGCGGCAGGCGGCGCGGAAATGTATATCACAGGCTCGAATCCGCTTTCCACGCAGGATGATGTGGCGGCTGCACTGGCACATGACGGGCTCAATGTCTTTGCATGGCACGGCGTCACCGCTGAGGAATATGAGCAGCACACCCGCCGCGTCATCGAAGCAAAGCCGCATTTCATCATCGACGACGGCGGCGATCTGGTCACACTGATTCATGAGAAATATCCGGAGCTCCTGCCGAATGTCATCGGCGGCTGCGAGGAGACCACAACCGGCATCCTGCGCCTCAGAGCAATGGCGGCAGCGGGCACGCTGAAATTCCCGATGATGCTCGTCAACGATGCCGACTGCAAGCATCTTTTCGATAACCGCTACGGCACGGGTCAGTCTGTCTGGGACGGCATCAACCGCACGACGAATCTGATTGTTGCAGGCAAGACTGTTGTCATCGCAGGCTACGGCTGGTGCGGCAAGGGTGCTGCGATGCGCGCAAAGGGCCTGGGCGCAAAGGTCGTTGTCACCGAGGTCGATCCGATCAAGGCGATCGAAGCGGTGATGGACGGCTTCACCGTGATGAAGATGGAGGAGGCAGCGAAGATCGGCGACTTCTTTGTCACCGTCACAGGCTGCGACCATGTCATCACCGAAAAGAGCTTCCTCAACATGCACGAGGGCGCGATTCTCTGCAATGCGGGTCACTTCGATGTCGAGGTTGATATGGAGGGGCTCAGAAAGCTCGCTGTCAAGTCGTTCCCGGCGCGCAATAATATCATGGGCTACACACTCCCGAACGGCGTGACAATTTATGTGATCGCGGAGGGCAGACTCGTGAACCTCGCAGCAGGCGACGGTCACCCGGCAGAGATCATGGATATGAGCTTTGCGATTCAGGCACTGAGCGCAAAGTGGCTCATTGAACACCGCGATTCCGTCACGGATGTTCTGAACAATGTGCCGCGTGCCGTCGATGAGGCAGTCGCACGCAGAAAGCTCGAAAGCATGAATATCGAAATTGACACGCTGACCGAGGCGCAGAGAATCTATCTCTACGGCAGCGCAGAATAAAAAGGAGCCGGATTATGACAGTGAAGGAACAGCTTGAAAGCTGCATCGAATTTGTACGCAGACGCGTGGATTTTCAGCCGGAGATCGCGCTGGTGCTCGGCTCGGGGCTCGGTGCCTTCGCGGAGCAGCTCACGGATACGCAGGTGCTTCGGTACAGCGATATTCCGGGCTTCCCCGTCTCGACGGTTGCGGGGCATGCGGGGCAGTTTGTGTTCGGCACGCTGAACGGCGCAAAAGTCGCCGTGATGCAGGGCAGAGTGCATATGTATGAGGGCTACACGGCGCAGGAAGCCGTGCTGCCGATCCGTCTGCTGCATGCGCTCGGTGCGAAGATCCTTTTCCTGACGAACGCAGCGGGCGGCATTCAGGCGGGCATGAAAGCGGGTGAGTTCATGCTGATCACCGATCAGATCTCGAGCTTTGTGCCCTCGCCGCTCAGAGGAGAAAACATCGACACGCTCGGCGTCCGCTTCCCGGATATGAGCGAAATTTACAGCAAGCGTCTGCAAAAGATCATCCGCAAGGTCGCTGTCAATGCGGATATTCCGCTGAAGGAGGGCGTCTATCTGCAAACGGCGGGTCCTGCATACGAATCTCCCGCAGAGATCCGCATGTTCCGGCTGCTCGGCGCCGATGCTGTCGGCATGAGCACGGCGATCGAAGCCATTGCCGCACGGCATATGGGCATGGAGATCTGCGGCGTTTCCTGCATCAGCAATCTCGCTGCGGGCATCTCGCCGCATCCGCTGACGCATGAGGAAGTGAAGGAAGCGGGCGACAAGGCAGCACCGCAGTTTGCGGAGCTCGTGCGGCAGTCGGTCGCGGCAATGCACAACGCATGACAGACTGCACTGACAGAGGGGAGGTGCGCCGGAGATGGGCTGGCTCTGGTGGGTCGTGATTGCGGTTGCAATCACTGTTGTGAAGAATCTCATTGATCTGATCAAAAAGGGAATGACGCCGAAAACGGCGCGCATGCTGGAGGAAATCGCAGAATGGAAAAAGAAGCACATTGTCCGTAGATCGCGGCAGAAGCAGAAGATGACATGCTATCTTTCGGATAACGGCAATGTCTTCCCGCTCGGCGTATATGAATCGCAGGTCAAGGCGATTGCAGAGCATGCGGAATCGACCGTGAAGATCTTTGCGGAGCGCACGGCACTCAGAAAGCAGCTCCCTGCGGATCTCAGAAAGGATCCTATGTTCGACCGCATCGAGGGGAGCTTTCTCTCGGCAATGGAGCAGTATCTGACAGAGCTGAAAATGTTTCAGTTTGACCGCATCGACGATATTTCATACAGCAGCGAGCGGCTCGTGCATATCGAGATTCTGCTGGAAAATGCCGCCGCGCTGATGCAGCATTACGGCGACTATATGCTCTCTCTGACACAGGCAGCCGCCTCGGATATTGATTCGGAGCGGGAAATGATCGAAGCCGCTGTTGCCGGTATGGAGACCGCTGTTGCGGAGGTGCGCGATGACATTGCGGCACCCGGGCAGCAGGGGATGCGGATGCAGTGACAACAGGATGACGGAAGGAGGCGTGCCGCATGTGGCGTGCGATTCTTGCAGCGGCAGCGCTGCTTTTCGTGTTCGCGAAAAAGAAGCTGATCCCGTGGTGCAAAAAGCATCTGCTTCCGAAGCGGATGCGGCTTCTCAGGGAAGTGACCGACTGGAACAGCGAGCATCTTTGTTATCAGCAGAAGGACGGCATTCCGATGCGCTGCTACCGTTCGGATTCCGGCAATGTCTTCGCGCTCGGCAGCCGCGCCGATGAGATCTATGCGCTTGCGGCAAGGGCGGCGATGCTCGTGCAGATGTTCCGGGAAAGGCGCATCTCCCGCAGGGCGATGCCGCGGCTGCTGCGGAAGGATCCGCTGCTTAGTCAGATCGAGGACGGCTTTCTCTCTGCGCTGGATCAGTATCTGAGCGAGATGCGCATGTTCCAGTATGACCGCATCAGCGAGCCCGGATACGGCTCGGATATCTTGCTGCGGGCGCGGTTTCTGCTTGAAAATGCGGAAGGACTCGTGCAGCATTACGGCGACTATATGCTTGCGCTGACGCGCTCGGCGGCGATGGATACCAAAAGCGACAAGGAGCGCATCGAAGCGGCAGTGCGCGGGATGCAGACAGCCGTTGCGCAGACCCGCGACGATCTGGCGTTCCCGATGCCGGCGGAGCAGCCGCAGGCAGCAGAACAGGATGCCGCGAAGCCGGAAGAAGCTGAGACCGGCATGCGTATGCAGTGACAGAATACAGAAAGGATAATCGCGATGATTCGTTTTTATAATGCCAAAATACTCACCGTCACGGACGGATGCAGCATCACGGAGGGCGAGCTCTGGACCGACGGCAGCCGGATCGCCTATCTCGGAGACAAGCCGGCGGAGCTGCCTGCATTTGAGCGCGAGATCGACTGCGGCGGCGATCTGCTGATGCCGAGCTTCAAGAATGCGCACACGCATTCCGCGATGACATTCCTGCGCTCTTTTGCAGAGGATGTTCCGCTGCAAACATGGCTCTTTGAGAAGGTCTTTCCCTACGAGGACAGGCTGACCCCGGAGGATGTCTATGCCTTTGACAAACTCGCGATTCTGGAGTATCTTGCTTCCGGCACGACTGCGTTCTTTGATATGTATTTCTTCCCGGAGAGCTCTGCGCAGGCTGCGGTCGAAAGCGGCATGCGGCTGGTGTTCTGCGGCAGTGTGAACGGCACTGCAAAGGATGTCGATCGCCTGAACGATCAGTTTCAGAAGTTCCGGCATTACGATCCGCTCGTGACCTATCGCCTTGGCTTCCATGCGGAATACACGAGCGATGAGAGCCTGCACCGCGAGATTGCAAAGCTCGCACAGGCGGAGAAGGAGCCGGTTTACACACATATCAGTGAGACGAAATCAGAGCATGAAGCGTGCATCGAGCGGCACGGCGCTACACCTGCGCAGTATCTTGAATCCCTCGGCATGTGGGAATACGGCGGCGGCGGCTTCCACTGCGTCTGGTTCGACGAAGCGGACAGACAGGTCTGGAAGCGCAACAAGCTCTGGGCCGTTTCCTGCCCCTGCTCGAACGCAAAGCTCGCAAGCGGCATCGCTCCGCTGAAAGAATATCTTGCAGACGGCGTGCAGGTTGCGCTGGGCACAGACGGCGCTGCATCGAACAACGCGCTTGATATGTTCCGCGAGATGTATCTCGGCGCGGTGCTGCAAAAGCTCAGAAACAATGACGCTGCTGCGATTCCGGCGGCATCTATGCTGAAGGCTGCGACATGGGGATCCGCAAACGCGATGGGTCTCCCGGATTGTGACGATCTTGCGGTCGGGAAGCAGGCGGACATTATCCGCATTGACCTCTCTGCGGCGAATCTCCATCCGACGCATCATATCCCGGAGAGCCTTGTGCTCAGCGGCGACAGAAGCAATGTGAAAATGACCATGTGCGCCGGCAGGATCCTCTATGAAAACGGCATTTATCATATCGGGACAACGCCCGAAGCGATCATCGCCGATGCGGAAAGCCGCATAGAAAGGCTGACGAAATGACGGGCGGGAACGGACAGCGCACTACAAAATGGCGGACGCTTCCTGCACGGGCGATCGACTCTGTGCGGGCATCGCGTATCCGCTCCGTCGCGGGGATCTCTGTCCCGGCGGCGGCACTCATGTTTCTGACGGCAGCGCTGCTCTGCTTCTTCACGCCGTTTTTGTCCGTTGTGTCGATGAATGCAAAGGATATTGTCACGGAGACGCACATCGGCTGGAGCTGGATGACCTCCGCAGGACTCTGGGGGGAGATGTTCTATGAGGAATGGAGCGCGAAGAACCCTGTCTGCAATCTCTGGCTGATCCTCGTGCTGCTCTGCATTGTCGGTGCGGCTGTGCTGCTGCTTTCCCGGCTGCCGCGGCGCTATGCGGCAGGATGCTGCGGCGGTGCAATGCTCTCGCTGCTCTGCTTCCGCATGTTTTTCCGCCTGAATTACGGGCTCGGAAAGCCGAAGCTGCCCGATCTTGTGCTCAGCTGCGATGCGCATGCGGGCATGTTTCTCTGTCTGATTTTCCTGATCGCTGCGTGCGGGCTTTGTCTCGCAGACGGCGAGAAAATATAAGAAAAAGCCGGTGTGCAATGCTGCATACCGGCTGCTTTGTAATATGTTTGAACTGCTCAGAATAATACGTCTTTTCCTGCGCGCACAAGACCCTTGATGCCGCCGCTTCGGATGAGGGTGAGATACTGCGAGGCATCCTGCAAATCGAAATCGGTGAGAATGCCGCCGGAGAATGCGCTTTTCCAGTGCGTATCGGAGCCGGAGGTCTGCGGGAGACCGTAGCTGTTCGCATACCAGAGTGCGCGCTCGTTATAGGCTTCCTCACGGTTTCCGCCGTTGTAGACCTCAACGGCATCGACCATATCGGGCAGAAGACGGATCGCTTCGACATAGTGCTCCTGCCGGAAGGGGTGTGCATGCACGATACAGCCGCCTGAGTCGCGGATGAGCCGCAGGTATTCCTTCGGCGCGACCGTGATGACTTCCGGGTGTGCGGCGAGCCATGCAGGGGGGAGCCCGTATGTCAGGAAATCGTTGCCGTTCCAGCTGTATTCCCAGCCGAAGCAGACACGCAGACCGATGCGGTCGCCGGTTTCCTTTGCGTGATAATAGCCGAGGCAGAACTGCCGCACCCATTCCTCCCAGGGCAGAGAGCGGTCAATGCAGGTGTTGCCGTGATAGAAATGGTCGGTGATGAACATGCCGTCATAACCGGCTGCTTTGCAGGTCTCGGCCATTTCGGATGCGGAAGCCGTGGCGCAGGCACTGCCTTCATTGGTGTGTAAATGTGTTTCCCAGCGCATCATGCGCAGACAGCCTCCTTGTCAACTTGTTTTGATTGCGCTTGCGATCTTCGGCGACACCACCAGTGCCAGCGCAACAAGCAGAAGCTGTGTGACATTGATGTTGACATGCAGACCGAAATCAAACTGGAGAATATGCAGATTGAAATGGAGTGTGTCAAAACCGAATGCGGCACTGTAACCGAGCCACGAGACATAGGGGCTGAGCGAATTGGCTGCGAGCTCTCCGAGGAAGCCGCCTGCGATCGCCGCGACGGCAATGCAGAAAAAGAGTGTCAGCTTGAATTTCATGTTGATCGACCTTTCTTTTGTTTGTTCTGTGCTTTTTCTTTATCTTCCTGTGGAGCCGAAGCCGCCTGCGCCGCGCTGCGTTTCAGGCAGCGTTTCCGCCTCAAGCACCTCCGGCAGATAGACCGGGACAACGATCAGCTGTGCGATGCGCATGCCCGGGGTGATCTCAAAGGGCACATCGCTCTGATTGATCAGAGGCACGCAAATTTCACCGCGGTAGTCGGTATCGACGATGCCGACGCCGTTTGCCATGCCGATGCCGTGCTTTGCCGCGAGCCCGGAACGGGCACAGAGCATCAGCATTGCGTCTGCCTGATCGAGCGCAGCCGCAAGACCTGTCGGGATCAGACGGATCTCATGGGGCTGAAGCGTCAGGGGCTCTGCGATGCAGGCGGAGAGATCCAGCCCTGCGCTTTCGGCAGTGGCGCGAACCGGCAGCACCGCATCAGGGTGCAGCTTCTGAAAAGTGAGCTTCATATTCTATGCCTTTCTTGCTGTGATAAAATGACCGCGCACACTCTGTGCATCATAGTTAGTATACCACAATTTTCCGCATTTTGCAAGTGCTTTTCGGAAATTGCATATATAAAAATTTCAATTATGAACTGAGAGTTACAATGTGGTAAAAATCCCGCAAAGTCGCTTGACAAACACGCAATTACACACTATAATGATAATCGGTCGAATTATGACGAAAGAGGTGAGGGGAATGCGCATTCCGCATCCGATCCCGCCGCTCTATGATAACACTTCCGCGATCCTGATCCTCGGCAGCTTTCCTTCTGTCCGCTCGCGTGAAGCGGGCTTTTTTTACGGTCATCCGCAAAATCGCTTCTGGCGTGTCACGGCTGCTGTTACCGGTGCAGAGGTCCCGCAGAGTATTCCGGAGAAACGGGAATTCCTGCTCTCGCATCATATCGCGCTCTGGGATGTGATCGCGTCCTGTGAGATCACGGGCTCATCCGACAGCAGTATCCGCAATGTGATTCCGAACGATCTTTCGCCGATTCTCTCTGCCGCGCCGATCCGCTGTGTGTATGTGAACGGACAGATTGCGGCAAAATACTATGAGAAATATCAGCGCCCGGTGACCGGGATCCCGGCAGTCTGTCTGCCTTCGACAAGCCCGGCGAATGCCGCATGGAGCTTTGAACGGCTGTGCAGTGTATGGCAGGAGATTACTGTTCCGCTGGGACTGAAATAAAAAATATCCGCATAGAAATATAGAAAACGAATGGCAATACAGATTCAGGAGGTCTTACAAAATGGCTCAGAGATTGAGAATTTGCACAGTGCTTGCAATCGCGGCGTGCCTGCTTTCATCCTGCGGAATGGAGCCGATTCAGTCGGGCGATGATTCGGCGCCGGTCGGCACTGCAAAGATTGCAGACAGAATCCCGTCAGAGAGCAGCTCGGCAGGGGAGAGCGGTGCAGAAACCACAACAGACGCACCGGCAGAATCCACCGGTGCGGCGGATACGACGGCGTCACAGACCCAGGGCGACGGCAGCCTTCAGAACGGTGTCTGGTGGGGCGTCGGTAGCAATGACGACTGGTATTTTGAATTTACGGACGGAAATAAGGGGACTGTGATCTATCAGAGCATGGGTGCGGCGCTGAATTTCGAGTATGAGCGCAGCGGCAATCTGGTGACATTTTATATGGGAACCCGCGACAATATCAAGAAGGCGACTGTCTCTGACGAGCGCGATGACCGTTTCACGCTGTCGTTTGAGGGCGGCGATGTGCAGGTTCTCACAAAGCAGGAGGAGACATCCCTCAGCGATTTTCATTTTTACAGCACAGGCAAGCTGATCGAGATGGCGCGTGCAAGAGAGACTGCCGCAAACAGCAAGACCTATGACCGCACTGAGACCGATATTGACGAAGACGGGAATATTGTGATCCGTATGTATCAGGACGGGAAGGGCGATGAGCCGTATACCGTTTCGATTGACCGATTCACGGCAAAGGCAAAGGATTCGCTGGGATACAGCTTCGATCTCAGCGGCTACGGCGACGCGACCAATTGAGCAGCAGGCAGCCGCATCTGTCTGCTCAGATGCGGCAAGCCGGTGCGCTGATTGTTTGCAGTTCTTCGGAATATAATAAAATTTCGGATTAGGGCTTGACAATACTCAAAATATGTGGTATAATAATAAAGCTGAATCCGTGCGGAGAGGTGTCCGAGCGGTTTAAGGAGCCAGTCTTGAAAACTGGTGATGCAGCAATGCACCGTGGGTTCGAATCCCACCCTCTCCGCCAACATTTCGCTGTTGATTCATATCTGACGGTCAATAGACCGCGTGTTCACCATGGAGAAATACCCAAGTGGTGAAGGGGCTCCCCTGCTAAGGGAGTAGGGCTCGAAAGGGTCGCGAGGGTTCAAATCCCTCTTTCTCCGCCATTGTGAAATGTCCTAAATGCTTGTTTTTCACGCATTTAGGACATTTTTCGTTTATAGAGAGCGGAAAAGAATTTCCGAAAACAGCACTCAAATTCCACATTTTGATCCCATTTTCACCCCTAGTTCCCACGAAATGCGTATACTAGCCCTCATACCGAACGGGAAATCGCGTAAATACGTCACTATTATACAGTTCCATCTAAAATGCTTGGCAAATAATAGTTCCCACGGATTTACAGAAAAGCCCTCATTGTAAAATATGCCGATAATTGTCTAAATTAAATATCACCTATCCGCCCGGTCTTTCACCCTTGAAACACCGGGCTTTTCTTTTGCCCTGTTGCTGGAGGTGATGCCAATGTAGATCATTGCCCGATTCATTACCCTAACATGAGTAAAGAAAAGAAACAGGATCATGCTCCGATCCGAGCAAACATGAAGTAGGAGGATTATCAATATGAAAGAAATGATTATGACACTTAAACTCTATTCGATGCCCGCAGCAGCAGCCAAACTCGGCTATAGTTTGCCGTTCATGAACCGTATCTGCCAGCGTGCTTTTTGCAGCGGTCGTCCGTTCCTTGTGCTCAAGGACGAAAACGCAAAGTATTTCATTGAGGCGAACAGCTTGCAGCGCTACATCAACACCTGCCCTGACTTCAATCCCTATGAGATTCCCGGTGTCTACGAGCCGGATTCGGATGACGAGGACGCGCCGATGGACGATACTGTGTTCATGCTGGATGACGATATGCTCCCGCAGGTATGCGGCGTGGAAATTGACGAGGAATGCGCTCCACTCATTGCCTATCACCGTGATGAGGTCGCCTATCAGGAGCGCGTTGTCACGGAAATGGAGAAGTTTTTCCGTTCCGTGACCGATAAATCCGAAACATGATCCACTACTATCGGCAAAAAGCAAAACTGAATCTCAATCGTTTTTTGCCGATAATTGCACCTTGACAACTGAATACTCTTTTTCAAGCCCGTTATTATGAAGTGTGAAGCCTTTCTACTATTATAATAACGGGCTATTTTTATGCCCATTTGAAGGAGGGATGAAGATTGAACATGAGCGAAGATGTGACTGCCGTTTCGATGCAAGTATCTGAAAAAGCGGCTGAAGCGGCACTTTCTGCTTTCAAGTCGGTGCTGGATTCGGTCGGTCGCCTGTTTCGTGAGCTGCTTGGCATGGAGCATGACCGCGCCAGAGCCAAGGCACAGATGAAGGCTTCAAAAGGCGGCAGTCAGGCTCCGGAAAAGACCAAGCCCCCGAATGTATCGGCAACAAACCTGACCGGCATCAAACCCGGCGAAGTATCTCTGAAAGACCTTGCCGAAAACGCCCGCAACACCGGCGAAGCCCTGTCAGTCGCACAGAACGGCTTTTCACAGGAGGATCGCAAGGCAATCGCCAGCGCTGCAAAGAAATACGGTATCCCCGTTGCTTTTTCCAATACGAAAGGCAAAAACAACCTCTATGCAAATGTCCGCAGCGGCGATCTGCCCATTTTCAAGCAGATCTGCACGGAGTGCGTCAAGGAGAAGATCGCCGCACAGCCGGAAACACTCGGCAATTTCAAGGTGCAGCCGTGGGAAGTCCCTCACCTGACCGCGATGCTGAAAGCCCATGACCTTCCGGCGGTGTTCGTCGAGACTAAAAGCGGCGATCAGTACTGCCTGCATGATGTGAAGCATCAGGATGCGGTGCGCATTGTCCGCGAAGAATTTGTCGCCAAGTGCAAGGAGATCGAGAAGCAGTTTTCCTTTGACAAAGATGAAAACGGTTTCTACACCCTGAAAGACCTTCATTCCGGCAGAGAAATCTCTTTCGATGAGATTCCGGATAAGGCAGCCGTATCCCAGCAGATTCAGACGCAGTTTGGCTATGATCCGGTCAAGGCAGATCTCGCAGCGTCCAAATTCGGACAGGAAGCGCTCAAAGGGAAGCAGAAGGAACGGTATTTCAGCGGCAGCGCACAGAACGAGTTCTCCCGCATCGAAAGCAATGCCACGCTCGAAGGCGAAAGTCTGTTTGCCAAACCGTTCGGCTGCTGGTATGTCCAGCCGAAAAGGGACGAAAAGCCGCGTGTCGTATTCCGCGATCAGTCCGGCAAATACGCCGTGCTGGAGCCGCAGAACATGACAAGGGCGAAGATGCGCAGTCTGCTGACTGAACAGCTCGGCATCACCGACCGCAGAACGCTCGATGCCCTGACCGACAAGGCTGACCGTGTGACTGACTTTTACGCAAGGATCGTAAAAGACCTGCTCGCAGGCAGCACCGATAAAAGCGCATACATTATTAATTGTGCTGTGATACTTGCGCTGTGGCTGGGACACGCTCTCTTTCATGCGCTGAGTACGGCAAATTCGCACCTTGCAACATTTCACACCCTTGCGGTGATACGCAAAAAGGCGCTTGATAAGCTGGCGAAAATGCCCCTCGGCAATGTCATCAGTCAGCCGTCAGGCGCGCTGAAAAGCACGATTGTGGAGCGTATCGACAGCATTGAAACAACGCTTGCACATATCCTGCCTGAGTTCACGACCGGCATCGGCGCGCCGGTCATCATACTGCTCTACACCTTTGTGATCAGTTGGAAGCTGGGACTTGCAGCGCTCATCACGGTGCCGTTAGGGGTTATCTGCTATATGCTCATGATGTTCGGATATGAGGAGAATTACAGCAGAACCGTCCGGGCAACGAAAGCTCTCAATGCTGTCACAACGGAATATATCAACGGCATTGAGGTCATCAAGGTGTTCGGCAAGGCGCAGTCCAGCTATGAGAAATTCGCCGCTGCCGCCAAAGAGAGCGCAGCAAGCTTTGTTGACTGGATGCGCAAATGCAACGTGTATATGACCTTTGCCATGCGGCGAAAAAGGCTTGCTGCCATGACTTTATCATGCAGCTTCCCGACGGGTACGATACCGTCATCGGCGAGGGCGGCGCAAGTCTTTCGGGCGGCGAGAAGCAGCGTATTTCCATTTTACTGCGCAGAAATATACCATCGAGCCCTCAACTGCAAGATCTGTCAGATCATAAACCTTTTGTAACCGCTGTCTCAATTTGCCGGCGGTATCGAAGGGCGGTGTGAACCAGCCTTTCTTAACAAGAAAATGCCGCACAAGACTGTCAGTGATCTTGGACTCTCCCTTGATATAAAAGCAGGCTATGAACCTGCCGCCCTTTTTCAGCACCCGGTAAGTTTCACGGAATGCCGCCTTTTTATCGGGAAAGGCATGAAAGCCGTTCATGCTGAGTACAATATCAAATGTTTCATTTTTGTACGGCAGTTTTCCCACATCACCCTGAACAAGCGTTACATTTTCAAGATGATTCAGTCTTTCACGAGCCTGTGAAAGCATATCCTCGCTGTAATCAAGGCAGGTAATAGCAGCATTTTTCATTGCGGTATACTTCTTATGTGTGAAAACAGCAGTACCCGCAGGTACATCGAGCAGTCTGCCCAAAAAAGGCTCAATCCCGAATTTTGTGTAAACGCAAAACAGTGCATATTGAAAACATAGGTTGATTATGATGAGACCGGCAGATGAGATGTCGGTCTTATCTGCATTGTAGCATGATCCTGTT
>JAEEXH010000067.1 GCA_016291435.1 Oscillospiraceae bacterium | reverse complement strand
CCGACAAGGTCGCGGGTCTTGATGTCGGTGCAGATGATTACATGACAAAGCCCTTTTCGTCTGATGAGCTTCTGGCGCGTATCCGTTCCCTTTACCGCAGGAACGCCAATGTCATTTTCGAGAATGTGCTGACATGGAGCGACCTGACGCTCAATCTGTCTACATATGAGCTTTTCTGCGGGAATAACTCGATCAAGCTGGGACTCAAGGAATTCTCTATGATGGAGCTTTTCCTGAAAAACGGAAACCGCATTCTCTCAAAAGAGACCCTGATCGTCAAGATCTGGGGCTATGAGTCCGATGCTGAAAATAATAATGTTGAGGTCTATGTGAGCTTCCTGCGCAAAAAGCTCTCGCATCTGCATTCTAAGGTACAGATCAAGACCGTGCGCGGCGTCGGCTATTGTCTTGATGAGACCGCCTGATTCAGAATGATCCCGACAGGAAAGGAGCGTTGTCTATGATCCGAAAGCTGAAACTCAGATATCTGATCACGAATATGGCGATTCTGAGCTGCACGCTGCTGGTCGGGCTTTCCGTGCTGTTCGGTGTGCTGTATCACACGGAGGTCGCATCTTCTTACAGTGTCATGCAGGAAATGATGCAGGAGAGCAATGTGCGCGGCAGACAGCCCGGTTCGCCGCCGGATGACAGACCTGAAGGGGAATTGCCGCCTGATGCACCCGCGGACGGCCTTCCGCCTGAATTTGCTTCCCCGTCTGTGATGACGGATCAGCCGCAGCTTGCTTTGCTGAATCAGACGTACACTTCTGCGGATGACAGCGCTTTACTTGCATGCGGTGACGATCATATCGGCGAGAATGCGGATAACGGGGCTGAGAATGACTGTGTATACGACCCGTATGCAGCCTGGATGGAGTTCTGGAAGAACTATGCCGCTTCGGATTATGTGAGACCGCCGTTCTGGGATTTCCGTGACCCGCGCAATCCCGGCGATCTTTGGTGCGACCCGTGGCGTGATCCGAACAAAAAAGAAGATCAGGAGTCTGACGATGATACGGATGATTCAGATTCCAATGAATCCGAAGCACATCAGGATCCGTTCCTGAACCCCGGCTGGAATCCGTGGGATTACCGTGAGAATCCGGGCGTTCAGCCGCCTGAGCCGCCGCAGTCTACCGCGGAGCCTGCACGCACAGTACCGCAGGAGTCCCGCACGATGCCTTCTTCTGCCGTCACATCCTCAGAGCCCCCGCGAAAAACTGAGCCGCAGCGTTCTGAGCCGCGTGACACTGTACCTCCGCCCGAAACGACTGCTTCGACCGTGACAACTGCTGTATCTTCTCTGACGCAGTCTGCGTCCGCTGCGGAGTCCGCTGCCGCTTCCACAGCAGCAGCTCCGGTTGTGACCGCAGTTACAACCGATGCCGTGCAGACGACCTCTGTTGTAACGACAACGACTGCATCGCAGCTTGTGCCCGTCGATGAAGGGCAGTTTGTGCCGGATGCCTATGTCGCAAGTATCGGCGATGACGGCAGCATCGAAGCCTATGCCGGCAACGGCAGCGATCCTTCCGATGAAACGCATTTTCGCAGAATTCACCGTGCGATGGATGCTGTGGAGAAGAACGGTGCAGAGTCCGGCACGATTGAAATTGACGATAAGCCGTTCCGTTATCTGTATCAGAAGGATGAAAACGGTGCAGCACATCTGGTTCTGCTGGACCGTACGCTGGAAATTTCAACGCTCAGCCGTCTGCTGCTGCTTTTCTTCATTATTACAGTGATCGGTCTGATCGGCATGTTCTTCCTGAGTATGCTGCTTGCCAACTGGACTGTGACACCTGTCGCGGCAGCTTGGGAGAAGCAGAAGCAGTTTGTAGCGGATGCGTCCCATGAGCTGAAAACGCCGCTGGCTGTCATATCCGCCAATACGGAAGTCGTTCTTTCGAATCCGCAGGAATCTGTGGCACAGTCCGGAAAGTGGCTCAGCTACATACAGTCGGAAACGATGCGCATGTCAAAGCTGATCAGCAATCTGCTCTCTGTTGCGCGGATGGATCAGGACAATTCGCATGTTGCTGCGGAGAAAATCTCCCTTACGGAGCTTGTCTCCAATAGCTGCATGGTCTTTGATCCGATCATCTTTGAGCACGGAAAGACGCTCAGCACTGTCATCCAGAAGAATGTATTTATGCGTGCAGAGGAAGATAATGTGCGGCAGCTGCTTTCGATTCTGCTCGACAATGCTGTTCTGCATTCTGTCCCGCATGCGCAGATCACTGTTTCACTCTCACAGGATGCACAGGGCAAGATTCGCCTTGCTGTTGCGAATACTGCGAAGGATATTCCGAAGGATCAGCTTGCACATCTCTTCGACCGCTTCTACCGTGTGGATACTGAGGGCAGCCCGAACGGTTCGGGGCTCGGTCTCAGCATTGCAAAGAGCATCGTTCACCAGATGGGCGGTACGCTGACTGTCACAAGTGAAAACCAGCTCGTGACATTCCTTGCGCTTTTCTCATAATCCAGAAGAAACCGAAGTCTCAGCGCTTCGGTTTCTTTATGTCTATTTTCTGTGCACGGGGCATAGACTGTGCTGGGGTGAGTTTATGCCGGAACACAAAAAATCGTCTGCTATGTTTGCTGAGACTGCATTGCTCAGCGTGTTTTCTGTATCATTGCAGGGCTTCGGGCTTCTGCTGAATATTTTTCTGACGCGCAGGCTCGGTGCAGCATCGGTCGGCGCACTGACACTCATGGGCTCCTTCTACGGTCTGGCGGCTGTTCTGAGCGGAGGCAGCGGATTTATCGGCGCAAGCAGGCTGATGTCGGAGGAGATCGGGTGCACAGGTGACCCGCGCCCCGTCTTTGGCTATACACTGCGCTTTTGTATGACTCTGAGCTGCTCCGCTGCTGTGATTCTGTGCCTGATTGCGCCGTGGCTCACAGGGTTTGTCCCGGATGCCGCGCCGCACACGATTCGTCTGCTGAGTCTGACACTGCCTGTCTCTGCGCTCTCCGCCTGCTGTAAAGGGCGGTGCTATGCGTTTCACAGGGTATATGTTCCGGCAATCGCAGAATGTATTGAATTCCTGCTGCGTGCGGGGACACTTGCATTCTGTACAGTATTTCTGATCCCATACGGCAGGCTTACGGTGCTGGATGCCTTTGCCTTTTCGATGATGACCGGGCAGCTTGCGGCAACCCTCTTTCTGGCGTTTGCGAGAGTGCCCTATCCCGCATCCGGGGACTGTCGCCTGCGTTTCGGGCAGTTTCTGCGGCTGATGCTCCCGATCATGGGGAATGCCTGTCTTGTTGCGCTTCTCGGCAGTGCAAACGATGCGCTTGTGCCGCTGACACTTCTGCAATACGGAAACAGCACGGAGGAAGCGCTCTCTCAGTTCGGTGAATTTGAAGCGATCATTCTGCCGACGCTGTTTTTTCCGTCCGTGATGCAGTGCTGCATGTCCGGGCTGCTGGTGCCGGAGCTCTCACAGGCAAAGGCGTCGGGAGACAGCGAAAAGATCCGCAGACAAACGCAGAATGTCCTTGAGCAGACAATCTCTTTTTCACTTTTTGTTGCGCTCATCATTTATACCTACGGCGGTGAAATCGGTACACTGCTCGGCGGCAATGCGTTCACAGGGACAGTGCTGCGCTGGATGGCGCCGATCATTCCGTGTATCTATCTTGAGATCATCATGGAGGGTGTGCTGCGCGGACTCGGAAAACAGAATTTTTCCTCTGTCAATTATCTCGCGGAATACACTGTTCGCATCTCCGTTCTGCTGATCTGTGTGCCGCTCTTCGGCTTTTACGGGATTGTCGCATCTTACATGGCATGCAATATTACAGGAAATAGCGTCCGCCTGCTGATGGTGCTGCGCGCTGCCGATCTGAAGCCGGACTGGAAGCAGATCCTGTTGATTCCCGCAAGTTCTTTGCTGCTGAGCTGGCAGACGGCACTTCTGCTGCGGCACCTGCTCAGCCGTCTTCATGTTGCTGCACTCACAGGAATGATCCTTTATGTATTCTGGGCAGGCGGCATGTTCCTGTTTGTGCGCGGTGTGCTCCGGCGGCTGTTTACCGATAAAACTGCATGCAAGAGGACTCGCACAGGGCATATAAGGTTTGGCTCAGAGCAGCAGATTTGACATTCTGTTTGATTCGTGATATACTGACATAGTATGATGCCCGGTACGGAGTTGGAAGAACAGACGCGCCGCGGCAAATCGGAGATGGTTGATGACAGGAAGGAACGGAATCATGTGGTCTGACATTTTACATTGCGGCAAGGTCTATCTGCCGACGGATCCTGCCATTGCAGAGGAACAACTCAAGCGGCTTGATCTGCTGTTTGCATATAATGCGCTGAAGCCAAGCCAGCAGGCAGAAAAGACCGCGCTCCTGAAAAGAATGTTTGCGGAGTGCGGCAAGGATGTGTATATTGAGACGCCGTTTCATTCCAATTTCGGCGGCATGAACGTGCATTTCGGTGACGGCGTCAATGCAAATTTCAATCTCACGCTGGTCGATGATACGCATATCTATGTCGGCAATCACACAATGTTTGCGCCGAATGTGACGCTTGCAACCGCTGCACATCCGATCGCGCCGGAATACCGCGTATATCAGTATCAGTACAATCTCCCGATTCATATCGGAAAGAACTGCTGGCTCGGCGCAGGCGTAATTGTGCTTCCCGGCGTGACGATCGGCGACAATTCCGTGATCGGCGCAGGCAGTGTCGTGACAAAGGATATTCCCGCAAATGTGGTCGCGGTCGGAAATCCGTGCAGAGTGATGCGCGAGATCAATGAGGATGACCGCAGGCTTATCATTCACGGTCAGCAGATGGAGCTGGCGGAACAGTAATCAGACAGCCGACGGATGAGTGACCGTCGGCTGTTCCTTATTTTGCACATCTGGCAATGTTCGTATCTTCGCAGAAATTCGGGATATTATAGAGTATCAGCACCTCTGTGATGTCGTGCTCTTTGATATATTCCGGCACGGATTTGCGGAAGAAGCGCAGGTCAATCATGTGTACTTCCGCGTAATCTTCAACGGGGAATTGTGCGAAGGTATTGGCGTAGGAATCCTTGAGCAGCAGCAGCTTGCCTGCGCCGCTGCCGGAGATTACAGTATCCGCCTGATTGGAATTGCAGTAGACAGCATACTGATCGCTGCCGGAAAGCGCGCTGCGTTCATAAATGCTGTCCGCCTCATAGCTTCCCTGATTATAGCTGACATGATGTGCGCTGCGGAAATATGCTGTGAGTGTGTCATATGCCGCAAACGGGTCATTGACCTTTGCAAAGGTCGTCCCGCGGAAGCTGTCTGAGAGCGTTGCGGTCTGCCAGTCAGAGAGGGGGAGTGCAGATTCCCCTTTTTCATCCATCCACGCCGCATAGGCGTAATAGGCGCCGAGCGAAGTCCAGTGGTGGTCTGTTTTGTAATAGATATACTCGTCCTGATGCGATGCAAGCGGTTCTGACACATCAACTGTGCGGATGCCTGCGTCTTTTGCACCACTGATCACAGCATGCTGATCGGCATTCGGCGCATATGCCGGGAGCAGATCAGACAGCACACAGGAAGCAGTCGGCACAGGCATGAACCAGACGGAAATGCCGTTCAGACGATCGCCGAGTGCTTTGACGGCACTGAGATTTGTCTGCATCTGCGCTGTATCCAGCGTGCTGTGGATTTCGATGAGAAAACCGTTGTCAGCAAAATAAACACCTCCGCTTTCCTTTTTCCCCGAAAGACGGTCTGCAAAGGTTTTGACCGTGACCCATGCATCGCGCATCGGGAACTGGTCGCTGAGATACTGCTCCAGATCGCTGCCGAACGCACCCGAGCGAACCGTTGCTGCGGTCGGCTTCGGAAGCTGCATCAGGCTGCGGCGCTCATGCTCGGAATAATCACGGTCGGGCATCAGGAGCCCTGCGCAAAGTCCGGCGCTGAGCAATACACAAAAAATAATTGTGATAATCTTCTGATTCATGCTGTCACCTCAGAATCTGAAATACAGGAACGGATTGTAAGAGCCGCTGATCAGAAATGCGACCGACAGCAGCATAATGCAAAGGATACGAACGGTTTCTGCGCTTGTCAGCACACCCACAGAGCACGCATTCAGCATCTTTTCGCTGAGCTTTTTCGCAAGCGGCACTGATGCGAGCGCACAGATCAGAAGCAGCGGCAGATAGCTCAGAAGCTGATAGACCGCATTGCTGCTTACAAGTCCTGCGCCGCCGCCGAACATGGCTTTGCAGAAAGCCAAGCCTTTTCCGATATCCTCAAACGCAAAAAGCACCCAGCCGAGCAGCACGGTCAGCATTGTGTAAACATGTGCGAGGATTGCAGGCGCTTTCTCGAGCTTTTTCAGCAATAACAGCTTTTCAATCACGAGCAGCACGCCGTAGAATACGCCCCAGAGCACATAATTCCAGCTTGCCCCGTGCCAGAAGCCGGTCAGCAGCCAGACAATCGCGATATTGCGTATTTGAACGGCAAATCCCTTGCGGTTGCCGCCGAGCGGGATATATACATAATCGCGGAACCATGTGCCGAGCGAAATATGCCAGCGCCGCCAGAATTCTGTGACGCTGCGTGAGATGTACGGATAATTGAAGTTTTCCGGGAAGGAGAAGCCGAACATGCGTCCGAGCCCGATCGCCATATCACTGTAAGCGGAGAAAGCAAAATAGATTGGGAACGCAAATGCGATGATTCCGAGCCATGCTCCGAGCACAGACAGCTCTGCGGCATCCGTTTCTGAGATCGTGCTCCAGAGCAAACCGATATTGTTTGCGAGCAGCACCTTTTTGCCAAGACCTGTTACAAAGCGGCTGACGCCCTCGCCAAAGCCGTCAAAGCTGTGAGTACGTTCATCAAGCTGATCGGCAATATCCTGATAGCGCACAATCGGCCCTGCGATCAGCTGCGGGAAGAGCGCAACATAGGCGCCGAAGGAGATGATATTGCGCTGCATCTTTGCCTTGCCGCGGTAGACATCAATCGTATAGCTCATTGTCTGAAATGTGTAAAAAGATATACCAATCGGAAGGGGAAGGTTCAGCAGGGGAATCGCAGAGCCGAAAATTCCATTGACGGTTCTGATCAGAAAATCTGTGTATTTGAAGAATCCGAGAAGCATGAGATTCACGCATACAGAAATGATCAGCCCGAGCTTCGCTTTTTTTGTATCTCGATACTTCTCGACCAGTCTGCCGCATGTGTAGTCCAGTACGGTCGAAAACAGCATCAGCACGACATACACAGGTTCGCCCCATGCGTAAAACAGCAGGCTGAACAGAAACAGCACCGCGTTTTTCAGATTGCGCGGTGCGAGATAATAAACCAGCAGCACGGCCGGCAGAAATAAAAATAAGAATGTCAGTCCGGAAAATACCATAGTTCACCTCAGCGCCTGCACGGCATTTGTTGTCATTTACAGTATAGCATAAAATCGTCGTATTTGCAAGCATTCCCGTGCTGAATTCATAAAACTGTAAGAATTGCGATACCTGCACGTCGGCAGCCGGCTATCGTAAGCGTGTATCATTGATATTATCTCAACTGACGTTTTTATATTGTGAATTGCGCCAAAGATGGATTAGATGCAATTCAGCTATACAGAATCACAAGGAGTTTTTATGATACGGCGTGGATATTCCTGCCATCCCCTGCGCATACTATCCTCAGAAGCGATATCGCTTCATCAAACTTATATGCAAAGGAGCGATTCTCATGAAACGAAACAAACAGCAGAATGATCCGCTTTGGAACAACGGGCAGACCACAACATCCGAGCAGACGCCGCAGCCTGAGCGAATTGATCCTGTGATCGAAGCGCAGGATCAGAATGCACAAAGCGCAAGCCGCAAGCATAAGCACTGAGCAAAAAAAGCTGCCGCACGATCTTGTGCAGCAGCTTTTGCTTTATCGGAATCAGCCGATCACACGCACGCGGATCACGCCGTCGATCTTGGTCATAGCCTCAGAGATCGGAGCTGCATCTGCGCCGGTCACGTCGATCATGGTGTATGCAAAATCCTTGCGGCTTGCATTGACCATGTTCTCAATGTTGCCGCCCGCATTGCTGATCGCGGTTGTCAGGGATGCGATGACGCTCGGAACATTCTTGTGCAGAATGCAGATCTTCTTGCCGATTGCATTCATCTCAGCATTCGGGAAGTTGACGCTGTTCTTGATGTTGCCGTTCTCGAGGTAATCCACGAGCTCTCTTGCTGCCATTGCTGCGCAGTTATCCTCTGCTTCCTCAGTAGATGCGCCGAGGTGCGGGATCGCGATGACGCCTTCCATACCTGCGGTCTTTGCGTTCGGGAAATCGGTCACATACTTGCGCACCTTGCCGGACTTCAGCGCTGCTTCCATTGCCTCATCATCGACAAGCAGATCACGCGCAAAGTTCAGGATCACAACGCCGTCCTTCATCATTGCGATGGTCTCAGCGTTGATCATCTTCTTGGTGTTGACATTCGGATCGTCATTCTCGATCAGCGGTGTGTGGACACTGATGAAGTCGCACTCACGGAAGATCTCCTCACGGGTCTTCACATGCTTGATGGTGCGGGACAGATTCCACGCAGCATCGACAGAGATATACGGGTCGCAGCCGTAGACTTCCATGCCGAGATGGGTCGCAGCATTACCGAGCGGACCGCCGATTGCACCCAGACCGATGATACCGAGCTTCTTGCCCTTGATCTCGGTGCCTGCGAACTTGGACTTGCCCTTTTCGACCATCTTCGCGACGGTCTCCTCGTTCTTAATGGTCTGCACCCAGTTGATGCCGCCGATGATGTCGCGGGATGCGAGCAGCATGCCTGCGAGTGCGAGCTCCTTCACGCCGTTTGCGTTAGCGCCCGGGGTGTTGAAGACAACGATGCCGTTCTCAGCAGCTCTGTCCAGCGGAATGTTGTTGACGCCTGCGCCTGCTCTTGCGATTGCGAGCAGGTTGCTGCCGAACTCCATCTCATGCATCACAGCGGAGCGCACGAGAATTGCATCCGGGTTCTCGACGGTATCTGCAACCTGATAGTTGCTGCCGAGCTCAGCAAGCCCGACCGGGGAAATCTTGTTCAGTGTCTGAATCTGATACATGGAAATCAATTCCTTTCAATTAAAGTGTGAGTGTGTAATAAATATCTGCGCCAATCAGAAGAATACTGAGTGCAGTCAGCGCAATTCCGATAATCATGGGTGCTCCCGTTTTTACGACAGTCTGAGACATCGGGTGATTCATCAGATATGCAATCTTGGGATCATCCCCAAAAAACAGCACATCCACTCGCCCGCCGATATCGAATTCCGGATGCTGCCTAATGATGTCATCGTTGACTGCGATATTCAGCCGTACAGTCTGAAGCGCGCCGTCTGGCAGTGTCACGTCCACGACAGGGTGTTTCAGCCCTGCCGCAGACGACATTGCATCTATTGCGAGTCCGGGTATGCCGTGTGCATTGTTTTCATACTTCACATATCCGGTAACCTGAACGCCCTGCATAGTTTGCCGGTCGAAATAGGTTTTCTTCTGATAAATACCGATACCGATACACACGATACCGATCAGCAGAAAAATCAGAGATAAGGCAATCAAGCGTTCTCTTCCTCAAACTTCTTCATGAATGCGACGAGCTTCTCAACACCCTCGATCGGCATTGCATTGTAGATGGAAGCGCGCATACCGCCGACGGTTCTGTGACCCTTGAGGTTCTCGAAGCCAGCTGCCTTTGCCTCAGCAACGAACTTCTTGTCGAGCTCCTCGTTGCCGGTGATGAACGGCACATTCATGAGGGAGCGATCCTTCTTCTCGACAGTGCCCTTGAAGAGCTTGCTCTGATCGAGGAAATCGTAGAGGATCTTTGCCTTCTTCTCGTTGTGTGCCTTCATGCCCTCAAGACCGCCCATCTTCTTGATCCACTTGAAGACCTTGCCGCAGACATAGATGCCGTAGCAGGGAGGCGTGTTGTAGAGGGAATCGTTATCTGCCTGGATCTTCCAGTCACACATGGTCGGGCACTGCTTGAATGCAGGACCGTCAGCGATCAGATCCTCGCGGACGATGACGATCTGCACGCCGGCAGGACCGACGTTCTTCTGCACGCCGCCGTAGACAACGCCGTACTTGGAAACATCAATCGGCTCAGAGAGGAAGCAGGAGGAAACATCCGAGACAAGGATCTTGCCCTTGGTGTTCGGGAGCTGCCAGAACTTGGTGCCGTAGATGGTGTTGTTCTCGCAGATGTAGACATAGTCTGCATCCTCCGGAATGTCGAGATCAGAGCAATCCGGAATGTAGGAGAAGGTCTTGTCTGCGGAAGAAGCGACTCTGACGACCTCGCCGTACTTCTCAGCTTCCTGTGCGGCCTTCTTTGCCCACTGACCGGTGATGATGTAAGCAGCCTTGCCGTTTCTCATGAGGTTCATCGGGACCTCTGCGAAGACGAGCGAAGCACCGCCCTGAAGGAAGATAACCTTGTAGTTATCCGGAATGTTCATCAGCTCGCGGAGATCCTTCTCTGCTTCCTTGATGATCTCGTCATATGCCTTGGAGCGGTGAGACATCTCCATGACGGACATACCGGTGCCGCGGTAATCCATCATCTCAGCTGCACATTCCTGCAGAACCTCTTCCGGCAGAACAGCCGGGCCTGCGCTGAAGTTGTAAACTCTGCCCATTGTAGTAATCCTCCGTATATTCTTTACAGTTTTTGATGTACGGCTGTCACGGGGTATAGCAGTCCCCTATTGCCGTCTATCATATAGTATACTATATATTGCGGCGAATGTCAAGCGAATTCGCAAAAGATTGTGAAAAAAATAACGATTTTATGCAGCAATACAGGATGTATAAACATTCCCATAGTGACTTATGTGCAGGATTTTGCATCTTTCGCCTCACGTCTTGCGATCGCCTCGCGGAGACTCATCGGGCAGCCGCAGTAATCCTGCCGGTAGAGCCCGTATTCTCCCGAAAGTGCAACGGAGCGCGCATATCCGCCTTTTTTCTTGAAATCAGAGGGCAGATATTTCGGTGCATCCTCCCCTGCCGACTCCCCTGCGATCCGTTCACCGCAGGCATTGATATACGGCGCGTTTTTGTGCGGGCTGACAGACAGTGTTGTCGCGAAATAGCCGCAGTGATACTGCTTTGCCGCAGCATAGGCTTCCCGCATCCGCTGCTCGATGCAGCGTTCACATCGTTCGCCCATTTCCGGCGTGTTTTCGACGCCCTTGACGGCATCCCAGAACGGCTTGTCATCGTATTCAGGTGCAGCAAGCGTGATCGGATGCGGCGGCGTCAGTTTTGCGAGAAGCTGCTTCTGCGTCTCCAGCCGGTGATCGAATTCTTCTCTCGGAGCGATATTCGGATTGTAATAGAACAGCACGATCTCAAAATGCGGCATGAGCTGTTCCAGCACCGCTGTACTGCATGGTCCGCAGCAGCTGTGCAGCAGAAGCCTCGGAACTGTGCCTGCCGGGATCGCTGCAATCATCGCTTCCATTTCCTTATGATATTGCCGTTTTTCCATCGGTATTCCCTCACATAACAGAAAAGGACGGTTTCCCGTCCCCTTCTGCATTATTCAACAGAAATCAGATAGTAGTAGACCGGCTGACCGCCCTGCAGGAGCGTGATCTCGATGCGGCTGTTCAGCTTGGCAGCGAGCATATCGTAAAGCTGCTGTGCCTTCTCCTCCGTCACATCTGCGCCGTAGATGATGGTGACATAGCTGGTGTCGCTCTTGACCATCTTGCGGGTCAGCTTATAGGCTGCCTTGTTGACATCCTTCTCAGTGAACGAGAGCTTACCGTTATCAAGCGCAAGAACTTCGTTCTTTCTGATTTTCTGACCGTCCAGCTCAGAATCGCGTGCTGCGAAGGTGACAGAGCCGGAGCTGACGCGCTCGAATGCCTTTGTCATCTGCGTGAGATTATCATCTACCCCCAGCGTTTCATCGAATGCGAGCATTGCCGCGATGCCCTGCGGGATCGTGCGGGTCTGGAGCACGCAGACATTGCGGTTTGCGAGGTTGATCGCCTGCTCAGCCGCCATGATGATATTCTTGTTATTCGGCAGGACGAATACCGTCTTCGCCGGTGTAGCGTGGATCGCACGGAGAATATCATCGGTCGAGGGGTTCATGGTCTGACCGCCCTTGACGACCTGATCGACACCGAGATCGAGGAATGTGCGCTCAAGACCGCCGCCTGCTGCAACTGCCACAAATCCGAATTCCTTTTCAGGCTCGACCGGGACAAAATCCTGCTGCTTGACGATTTTTGCTTCCTTGACCTTGTTCTCGTGCTGAATGCGCATGTTCTCGATTTTCGGCCGCGGATCGTTGATGAAGTAACCGAATTCCAGCGCCTTGGTGATCGCCTTACCGGGATTATCGGTATGGACGTGCACCTTGATGATCTCGTCATCTTCGACAACGACGACGCAGTCGCCGATGGTTTCGAGGTAAGCGCGCAGCTTTGCACCGTCTACGGACGGATCATTCTTGTGTACCATATATTCCGTGCAGTATGTGAAGTTGATTTCCTCATCATACTGCGCAACTGCGGAATTGAAGTCAACCTGGGGATCAACCGGAGCTGCTTTGCTCTCCTGTGCCTCAGCCGGAGCTTCGACACCGCGGAAGGAATCAAGCATACCGCCCAGAATGATGCAGAAGCCCTGTCCGCCTGCATCGACGACATTCGCTTTTTTCAGCGCGGGAAGCATTTCTGTGGTCTGCTTGAGCACTGCATTGGCTTCATCCAGGACGCCCTGCCAGAAAGCAACGGTGTCGAGATCCTGCTTTGCGAGCTCCTGTGCCTTGTTCGCCGCCATACGGGAAACCGTGAGGATTGTACCCTCCGTCGGCTTCATGACCGCCTTATATGCACCCTCGACACCGAGCGCCAGCGCATTCGCAAAATCTTCGTTTTCGGCTGTTGTCTTTCCGTTCAGCCCCTTGGAGAACCCGCGGAACAGCAGCGATGTAATGACGCCGGAGTTGCCGCGTGCACCGCGCAGCATGGCAGAAGCGGTCACATCCGCGACCTCGGATACGGTCACATCGTCGCCGAGCAGTTCAAGCTCACGCTTTGCAGCGCTTGCTGTCATAGACATATTTGTACCGGTATCGCCGTCCGGGACAGGATACACGTTCAGCTCATCCACAGAGCGTCTCTGGTTGGTAATCAGGATTGCAGCATGGATAATTGCTGCTTTCAGTTGCTTTCCGGTAATCAAGTTATACCCTCCCATTCTTATGCACGCACGCCGTCGATATACACATTGATGGCGGCGGGTTCAAAGCCGGTTGCCTGCTCCACTGCATAGCGCACCTTATTGCGGATGCTGTCAGTAATCGCCGTCATATTCGCGCCGATGCCGGTCACGATATGCAGGTCGATCACGAGCGCATTATTCCGTGTGCGCAGTTTGATGCCGCGGCGGATATCAGCCGGAAACAGCATTGTTTTGACAGTTTCCAGCACGGATGACTCATTGAGATCAGCAACGCCGAAGCAGCTGATGACAGTGTGTTCGATCAGGCTGTAGAGGTATGCCTTGGAAACGCGGATGCTGCCGATATGGTTTTCGATCACGATCATAGCAGTCACTCCTTTCTTGCATTCGGCTTTATTATATCACAAACTCAGAGAAAAAACAAGAGGATTCGGAGATTTTTCTGAAAAAGTACGGTTTTATGCGTTCTGTAAAACAAAATCCCTGCCGTGATTGCTCACAGCAGGGATTATACAGGGATCAGATCAGTTCAATCTGTGCGTTCGGGAAGCAAACACGCGCTTCAGCGGCAAGTGCCGCAGGAACTCTCACGTTCTTCAGTGCGGTGCAGCCTTCAAAGGCATCTTCTTCCAGGTCGGTGACGCCGGCAGGAATCTCGATCGAGACAAGCGCCGTGCAGTCTGCAAATGCGCCGGAGGAGATCTTTCTCAGCGTAGAAGGCAATTTGACGGTTTCAAGCTCTTCCAGACCTGCGCAGGCGCCTGCCCGGATCTCCGTATAGCCTTCGGGAATCGTAAGCTCCGCTTCATCGTCGTAGATTTCGCGGCGGATCTTTGCGGTGAATCTTCCGTCACCGATGATCTGCGGTGCGGGTTCCTCCAGCCATGTGATCGACACATCAGAGCCGAAGAGCTCCTCTGCCATCTCCTCGAATGCACGCGGCATGGTAACCTCAGCCAGCGCATCGCAGCCGTCGAAGGCATCTTCAGCGATCTGTTTTACAGATTTCGGAATCGAAACCGTGTGCAGATTTGCACAGTCTGCGAACGCGCCGCTGCCGATCTTTTCAATCGTATCTGGCAGCACGACAGTCTCCAGATCGTCAAGACCTGCGAATGCGCCTGCGCGAATGTCAGTATACCCGGCAGGAATCGTGAATACCGCTTCCTTGTGATAGATCTTGCGGCGTTCCTTTGTCGTGAGTCTGCCGTCCGCGGGGACGGAAATCTCGGCTGCCGGCGCAGGAACAGTGAGTTCCGGCACGCTGAGCTCAGGCACATCCGGGATGACCGGAGCAGGTGCAGGCGGTTCTGCCGTTTCTTCAAGTGCTGCATGAGAAGGAATGGTCAGCTCGGGAAGCGTGAGCGAATCGCCGCTGCTTTCCGTCGGCATTTCCGTAAAGAGCGCATCTGCCAGCTGACTCATTGCACGAGTCGGCGTCTCGGATTCTGCGGGCTGTGCAGGAACAGCCGTTCCTTCGGGCTGCGGTTCTGTCGGAGTCTCAGGAGAAGCTGTCTCAGGCTGCTGCACATCAAAGAGAATGTCTGCAACTGCGCTGATTGCATCGTCTGCTGTGACAGGTTCACTCTGCTGTGCAGGTGCAGCAGACGGACTGGTGGTTTCGGTAATTTCAGCGATTTCCGCTTCGATTGCCTCTTGCAGAACCTCAGCTGCATCCTCAGAGCCTTCGCCGAACAATGCATTCGCAAGCTCACCGATTTCATCAAGTGCAAGACCTTCAGGCTCTTCGCCTTTCTTGGCGCTATCCGTCGGATACATCGTATCACCGGGCTGGTCAATCGCTGTCAGGCTGATGCCGCTGACTCCGGATGTCTGCTGTTTCGGCTCAGCCGCAATGACCGAACTCATCGGCTCGTCAATATCCGTCAGAGAAATGGCAGTGCTTACAGCAGGAGTTTCATCAACAGGTGCAGTGATTTCCTCGATGGTCTCCCCGACTGCGTCTGCAACCGGCTCGATTTCCGGGATTGTCTCAGGAATTTCGACCTCCGGAAGCGATTCTTCCGCAGGTGCAGTGATTTCCTCGATGGTCTCCCCGACCGCGTCTGCGACCGGCTCGACCTCCGGGATTGTCTCAGGAACTTCGACCTCCGGCAGCGATTCTTCCGCAGGTGCGGCGATTTCTTCGATCGTCTCCCCGACCGTTTCTGCGGCGGAATTCGTCTGTGCAGGTGCCGGCTCCGGAGCAGCTTCCTCCAGCCATGTGATATTCACATGCGGTGCATCGCAGCGGATCTCAGTCTCGCGATCGGCAAAGCGTTTCGGGAGTACGAGTGTTTCCAGTGCGGAGCAGCCGGAGAATGCATGTGTGCCGAGGAACATCAGGGACGACGGCAGGACAATGCTTCTGAGCTTCTCACAGTCTTCAAATGCTTCCGGTTCGACCGCACGCAGACCTTCCGCGCAAATGATCTCTTCCAGATCATTCAGCTGGCAGAATGCCTTGCTGCCGATCAGGTGGACAGAAGCGGGAATTTCAATGCGCTTCAGGTCATCGAGCCCCATGATTCCGTGGTACATATACGATGCAATGACAAGATATCTGTCCGGAATCGTGATGGTACCGTTTTCAATGGTCAGCTCCGCAGAGTCGCCGGAGGAAAGCACCCACGGGCAGTCATGTGTGAGCTGACGCACGCGCACGGGTCGTGTATTGCCGAAGGAAAGCAGTATCTTCGGTCGGTTCATGAACAGCACAGCAGCGGTCTCACGGTCAAAATCATCGGGAAGGAATACATCGCGCAGTTTTTCACAGCCGTAGAATGCGGCGTATTCAAATTCGGAGAGCGCCTTCGGGACAGTCAGCGTCAGAAGGCGGGTGTTGGTGCCGAAGGCATAGCTGCAAATGCGGAGCACACCGAGCGGAATCTCGAATTTTGTTGCATTGGCAATCTCTGTCAGGGCGTTCGGCGCAATATAAGGATGCAGCCGGAGCTGTGACAGCCGTTCTGCGAAATTCGCGCACTTGCTGCTCATTTCATAGGTGAACAGGCGCTGATCTGTTGCGGGCATAAAGCGCTGCTCCAGCACGGACATCAGAGCATCGGACGGCATCTCATAACTGCTTTCCGCCTGATCCTCCAGCCAGTGGACATTGATTTTCACAGGCCCGTCAAGGATCGCAGGCAGCTGCTCTTCAAATTTGCGGGAAACAGACAGGCTCGCAAGGTTCGTGCAGCCGGCAAGCGCCATCTCTCCGATCTGCTCCACAGTCTCCGGGATACGAAGGCTGACAAGAGAATTGCAGTTCGTAAATGCGTTTTCAGGGAGCTCCTTCAATGCGCGCGGGAGACGGATCTGTTCATATCGGCACGGTGCTGCAAATGCGAACGGACCGATATAGGTGACGGAATCCGGGAGCACCAGACGGTGCGGTCCCATGCAGCCGGTAAAGGCGTTCATGTCGATGATCCGGAGCCCCTCGCGCATGACGATATGCGTTGCAGCTTCCATGCCGGTAAAGGCGCGGGCAGCGATCCGGCGCAGAGAATGCGGCAGAATAATTGTTTTCAGTGCATGCTCGGGTTCATCAAGCCGCATATCGAGATACTGCCCGATGTTCGGGGCAATGACGGTATAGCCTTCCGGGATTTGAAGGATGTGGCTGCGGACATGCAGCTTCTTCACCTTTTCCGGCGTCAGAATATCATCATACTGCTCCATCAGCTCGGCGACTGTCGCAACACGCGCCTTCGAGAACATGCTCTTCTTCGGCCAGTGCAGCTTGACTTCCGGGCGGAACAGGAAATATTCAACCGCCAGTCTGTCCGGAAAATCCTCTGCGAGATAAACATCCGTCAGGCGGGAGCAGCCGGAAAACGCATCCGGCTCGACCTCTGTGAGTGAAATCGGGAGCTCCAGCGCCAGAAGGCGCGGGCAATCCCAGAAGCCCTGTGTCTCGACTCTGCGGACACCCTCCGGGATTTCAAACCGTTCGCCGCCTTCGGTTGTGCGGAAGGAACGGTAAGCGATTACGGTGTAATCCTTAAGCGCAGCGCTGCGCTCCTTCGGTCCGGGCATCGGTTTCGAGATCTGGTAGGTAAACACTTTATCAGCGGGGCCGTATTCGCCGTGACGCAATGTATAGAATGCAGTGCCGTCGAATTTGCCGGGCACAGCTGCCGGTGTCTGTTCCGCGTTCGTCTGCGGATCAGCTTCTGTTACGGCGGGAGCGGGTTCTTCCGCGCTGTCTGCGGGCTGTGCAGTCTGCACGGGAGAGACTGCACCGGTATCCGAAGGGGCAGACTGCGCCGGCGTGACCGTCGGGAGCGTCTGCACAGTATCCGGTGAACCGGGCTGCTGTGTACCGACCGCGGCAGACATGCGCTGCTGTGTCGCTGAGAGCTCCTCCACCTGCTTCTGAATCTCAGGAATCGCACTCACCTGGCTCTGCACCTCTGCGATTGCTTCGACCTTCTCCTGCACACCGGACAGTGCCTCAACCTTCTCCTGCATATCGGAGAGTGCTTCGACTTTTTCCTGCATATCGGAGAGTGCTTCAACCTTTTCCTGCATATCGGAGAGTGCTTCAACCTTTTCCTGCATATCGGAGAGTGCTTCAACCTTTTCCTGCATGCCGGAGAGCGCTTCAACCTTTTCCTGCACTTCGGAAATGGCTTCGACCTTCTCCTGCACCTCGGTCACA
>JAEEXH010000066.1 GCA_016291435.1 Oscillospiraceae bacterium | reverse complement strand
GAACATTACTTGAGGCAACACCGCACAGAGCTGGTGGTGCAGATGCGCAGTCAGATTTTTCGTCAGATTGTATAGAAATGACGCCGCTGGGCTGGCGCCCAGCAAGGAATTTCTGTGCAAGATGACGGAAAAGATGCAAGCAGATGCGCCGCCAAGCCGTCAGGCGGGCTTTGTGCGGTGTTGCCTTGAATCAAAAGAGACAGGGTGCAGCGCATGCGTCCTGTCTCTCTGCACAGATGCGAACAGGGAGGAAATCACATGAAAAACATTCTGATCGTTGTGGACATGCAGCGTGACTTCGTGGACGGCGCGCTCGGCACGCAGGAAGCAGCCGCGATCCTTGAACCGGCGGCGGAAAAGATCCGCGGCTGGGAGGGTCCGATCATCGCGACGCTCGACACGCATTTTGAGAATTATCTTGAGACGGCAGAGGGCAAGAAGCTGCCCGTCCCGCACTGCATCCGCGGCACCGAGGGCTGGGCGCTGCATCCCGTGATCGCGGAGGCGCTCGCAGACAAGGCATTCACGGAGGTGGAGAAATACACCTTCGGCGCGGTCTTCCTGCCGGAGACGGTCGAGGAGCTCGCGGAGGAGGAACCCTTCACGGTCACGCTGATCGGTCTCTGCACAGACATCTGCGTGGTCTCGAATGCGCTGCTGCTCAAAGCGAGCTTCCCGGAGGTTCCGCTCAGCGTCGATGCGGCATGCTGTGCCGGCGTGACACCTGCGCTGCACGATGCGGCGCTTGACACCATGCGGAGCTGCCAGATCGACATTCTCTGATGCACAGACAGCGCCCCTGACCGAACGATCAGGGGCGCTGCCTCTTACGAATGCCATTCTGTTCCGGAATTGCGCATTTACACGATGTTTCCTGCACCGGGATCAGCGGGAGTTTGAAGTGCGTTTGCCTGCAAACGCAGAGCGAGGCGTGCGAGAGCCCCTCATGATAGAGAATCTTTATCTGCTGACTGAGCAATGCCCGCTCCGGCAGAAGTCTGCGATTCCTTTTTGGCAGCAAAACAAGACCGGCGGCTCCTGACAAGCCGCCGGTCTGCTTTTGCATTTAGATGCGATTATGCCTGCTCGGGTGCGCCGACCGGGCATGTATCTGCGCAAGCGCCGCACTCCACGCAGGTATCTGCGTCGATCACATACTTGCCGTCGCCCTCAGAGATCGCGCTTGCCGGACATGCGTCAGCACAAGCACCGCACTGGATGCAGGCATCAGAAATTGCATATGCCATAATAAATGTACCTCCATTCAGAATTCGCAGCGGATGATCCGCTCCGTACCTTTATTGTAGCATGTTTTCAGAAAAAATCAAGAGGTTTTTCAGAAAAAGTCGAGTTAGCAATAGGTAATTTTTTAACAGGCTCCTGTGAAAAACTGTCCGATCGTGCGATTCTGACTGTCACATCGTCATTTTCTCCTCTGCCGAATGTCAAAAGATAATGCCGTTTAATTGTGCAGGATGACGAAATCTTTGATACGAATCGAAAAGGCTTTGCAACACCTTGACTTGAAAACGAAGATTTGGTATAATAATATATTGTAGGAGTATATTGGGGAAATTCTGACTATTTTGCAGATTTCCTGCTCTGAATATCCTTCCGGAAAGCAGCCTGCCGACCGGATGAAAGGTGGAGAAACCGTGAGACACAAAAAAGCATTTCAGCGCGCTTTTGCTGCGGTCTCGGCTCTTTTGATTGTGAGCATGAGCCTGCCGCAGATCGGCTCCCTCAGCTTTGCGGACGAAACCGATGCAGATGCGGTCACGCTGACTTCTGCGGAGGGGGATGCCGTGCTCTTGAGCGCGGCAGAGGACGATCTCTATACGCTCTCGTTTGAGCGGGAGACCGGTTACAGCGAGTATTATGATCAGTATATCGGCGAAACACGCCCGGATGCCGAGATTGAACTGAAGGGCGCGGAATATGCAGGTGCCGAAAACGGCAGCTTCTCTGTCGGCGACATCGGCGGAAGATCCGGCGTGCTCCTCTGGGAATCCCCGGAGGGCGAGGTCACCTATGACTTCGATGTGCCGGAGACCGGCATCTATTCCATGCAGATCTCTTATTATGCGATGGAATCTCCGTCAAATCAGGTGGAGCTCGGGCTTCTGCTCGACGGCGATTCACCGTTTGAATCGGCATCGCGCATCTGCCTCAACAAGATCTTTGTCAACAAGACCGAGATCAAGACCGATTCACGCGGCAATCAGGTGCGCCCCTCGCAGATTGAGCAGCCGGACTGGCAGACGAAGTTTGTCTACGATGAGGACGGTCTTTTCAACGATCCGCTGATCTTCTATTTCGAGAAGGGCAGCCACAGCATCACCTTCACGGGCGTCAAGGCGAATGTTGCCCTCGACACAATCCGCTTCTGCCAGCCGGAGGGCACCTCAAAGTATCAGGCGCCTGACAGCAGCGCACTCAGCAGCACGCCCTCCACGCTGTACCGCATCGAGGGTGAGGCGGCGAAATACAAGTCCTCCTCGACACTCTACCCGGGCTACGACAACAACTATTATACTGTGTCGCCGTCCGATCCTGTCAAGATGGTCTACAATACCATCGGCGGCGCGAACTGGGATCAGGCAGGCTCCACCATCACATGGGAGATCCCCGCGGATGCGCTCTCCGGCGACGGCTGGTATAAAATCGGCATCAAGGCACGGCAGGATGTCATGCGCGGCTTCTATTCCAACCGCCGCGTGCTCGTAGACGGCAGCCTTCAGAACGATGCCTTCAGTCAGGTGAAATTCTACTACGACACCGACTGGAGCCTCACCACCGTCAAGAACGGCGATGAGGACGCTTACGTCTATCTCAAGGCGGGCGAACCGCACACGCTGACGCTTGAGGCAATGCCCGGCGAGATCGGCGATTCCATGCGGAAGCTCGAGAGCGTCGTCACAGACCTCAACACCTGCTACAAGCAGATCCTCATGATCACCGGTCCGAACCCCGACAAGTACAATGACTACTATGTCGAGGAAAGCATCCCGACGCTGATCCCCGACTTCATGCGGCTCTCCCGTGAGCTCAAGGATGCACAGAAGGGCATCGAGGAGCTCTCCGGCACGCTCGGCTCCGAGGCGGCGGCACTCCAGAGAATGTACGTCATCCTCGATAAGTGCATCGACAAGCCGAGCCGCATTCCGAGCTATGTTTCCCAGATCAAGGACAATATCTCCACAATCTCGACCTTCATCTGCGACTACCGCGATCAGCCGCTGGAGATCGACTACATTGAGCTCGCCTCCGCAGACAAGGAGTTCTCCTCGCTCGATGCCAGCTTCTTCAAGCAGCTTTCGTTCCGCTTCAAGGCGTTCGTCGGCTCCTTCACCGAGGACTACACGAACCTCTCCGACATCGACGCGGATGCGGATGATGTCATCACCGTCTGGGTCAACCTCGGCCGTGATCAGGCGCTGGTTGTCAAGGAGCTCGTCGAAAACGAATTCCAGCAGCTTCATCCGGAGATCCCGGTCTCCGTCAATCTGGTCGTCGGCGGTGTCGTCGAAGCGACGCTCGCGGGCAAGGGTCCCGATATTGCGCTCTTCCTCGGCGGCGAATTCCCCGTGAACCTCGCCTGCCGCGGACTGCTCGCCGATATGAAACAGTTCCAGGGCTACGATGAGCTGGTATCAAACTATCAGCACGATTCGACCGTGCTCTACGAGTACAACGGCGGTGTCTACGGCATCCCGCTGACGCAGAGCTGGACGATGATGTTCTACCGCACCGATATTCTCACGGAGCTTGGGTATCAGACGCTCCCGCGCACCTGGGACGATGTCATCGACATGCTGCCGGGTCTCCAGAGAAACCATCTCGGCGTCGGTCTCATTCTCCCCTCTACCAATGTGGCGGCTGCGACCGAATCCGGTCACACCTTCGCGACACTCGTTTTGCAGTCCGGTCTCAACTATTATAATGATGCACAGACCAAGACGCAGTTTGATTCCGTCACCGCGATCCAGTGCTTTGAAAAGTGGACGGATTTCTACACCGATTACAAGTTCAGCCAGACCTATGACGCATACAGCTACTTCCGCACCGGACAGTATCCGATCGTCATTGCGAATTACAGCTTCTACAATCAGCTTTCCGTCGCGGCGCCGGAGATCAAAGGTCTCTGGGACTTCACCGTCATGCCCGGCACGCTCGGCGAGGACGGCACGCTGAATCACGCCTCCAATTCCGGCGGCTCCGGCGCGGTCATCTTCAATAAGGTGAAGAACAAGGAAGCTGCATGGGAGTTCATCAAGTGGTTCTGCTCGACCGATGTGCAGACCGAATACGGCTCCGACCTTGAGGGTCTGCTCGGTCAGATGGGACGCTATGAGGCAGCAAATGTCGAGGCGCTCCGTCAGCTCAACTGGTCCAGCGCAGAGCTCGATGTGCTGCTCGCACAGTGGTCGGCGCTCGATGAGATCCCGATTCTCCCGTCCTCCTATGCGGTCACGAGAAATATCATGAACGCATTCCGCGAGACGGTCAATTCCAATGAAAATCCGCGCGACACGCTGATGTATTACAACAGCGACATGAACGACGAGATTCAGAGAAAGCGCGAGAATCTCGGTCTCGATTAACAGCCGAAAAGGAGGGTTCCGGTCTTGGATAAGGTTTTGGATAAGGATCAGATCGGCGTCAAGTCCAAACAGGAGCAGCGGCGTCTCATGTGGCTGCAGGTGAAGCAGAACAAGGAAGCGTATCTGATGATGCTTCCCTTCATGCTCGTGTTTCTGGTCTTCACGATCATCCCTGTTATCATGTCGCTGCCGATCGGTCTGACCGATTTTGACATGGTGAAATACCCGCCGACCTATGTCGGTCTCAGCAACTTCTACAATCTCTTCTTAAATGACAGCATTTTCATCAAGGCGATCCGCGTGACGCTCGTCTTTGCAGTGTTCACAGGTCCGCTGAGCTACTTCCTCAGCTTCCTGCTCGCATGGCTCATCAATGAGCTCAACAAAACGCTGAAGGTCATTTTCACGCTGATCTTCTATGCGCCGTCGATGGCATCGGGCGTCTACGCCGTCTGGCAGCTCATCTTCTCGGGCGACAGCTACGGCATCGCAAACTCCACGCTCATGAACCTCGGCATCACAACCTCCGCGATCCAGTGGCTCACCGACTCGACCTACATCCTGACGGTCGTCATCATCGTGCAGCTCTGGGTCTCGATGGGCGCAGGCTTCCTCGCAATGCGTGCCGGCTTCCAGAATATCGACAAGTCGCAGTATGAGGCGGGCGCCATTGAAGGCATCAAGAACCGCTGGCAGGAGCTCATTTACATCACCATCCCCGGCATGGGTCCCTCGCTGATGTTCGCAGCGGTCATGCAGATCGTTTCTGCGTTCACTGCCGATATCGTCGCGAGAAACCTCGTCGGCTTCCCGAGCACGGATTACGCCGCCCACACCATCATGACGCATGCCTTCGACTACGGCTGGGTGCGCTATGAGATGGGCTATGCCTCTGCGATCTGCATGGTGCTGTTCATCGCGATGTATGTCGTGAACAAGCTGATCAGCGGACTGCTCGGCAAATACATGGATTAAGGAGGGAAAATCGGTATGGCTCAGAAAGATCCGAAAAAGCTGAAGGCGTCCAATCAGCGCGCCGGACGCAAGATCGGCGGCACAATCGCGATTTTCGTCTTCCTGCTGATCCTCGGCGCCTTCATGGTGCTCCCGATCTGGCTGATGGTTGTCAACTCCATCAAGCCGGTCAACGAAATGTTCATCTTCCCGCCGAAGTGGTACACGCTGAATCCGACACTCGACAACTTCAAGGATACCTACCGCGTGCTCGGTCAGATGTGGGTGCCCTTCTCCCGCTATGTCTTCAACTCCGCATGGGTGACAATCTGCGTCACCGTGCTCCAGTGCATCTTCGCTTCGATGGCGGCGTTCTGCCTCTCGAAGATCAAATTCCCGGGCAACAAGCTCATCAATGCGATCATCGTGCTCGCGCTGCTCTATAACTCCAATGTCATCTATCTGATGCAGTACATGGTTATGGCAGAGCTCAACATGATCAACCGCATGGTCGCGCTGATTCTGCCCTCCGTCGCATCCTCGATGGGTCTTTACCTGATGCGTCAGTCGATGACCTCTGTGCCGGATGCGATGATCGAAGCGGCAAAGGTGGACGGTGCAAACCTCTTCACAATCTGCTGGCGCATCGTCATCCCGAACCAGAAGCCTGCGCTCATGACCATGGCGATCTTCGCCTTCCAGGGCGCATGGAACATCACGGGCGGCTCGGTCGTCTACGATGAATCGCTGAAAACGCTCCCGACCGTCATTCAGCAGGCGGCATCTGCGGGTATCTCCCGTCAGGGCGTTACGATGGCAGCGGCGGTCATCCTCTTTGTTCCGCCGGTCCTCTTCTTTGTGCTGGCACAGAGCCAGGTCATGGAGACCATGGCACATTCCGGCATCAAGGATTAAGGCACTCCGGCAAATATAACAGAAAGGGTGATACGTTTGAAAAAGCATACATCGCGCTTCATGCGGAGCGTGCTCGCTGCCGGGCTGACGCTGACGGCTGCGCTCCCGATGCTCTCGCTCAGCGCATCGGCTGACGAACCGTATGATGTGTATAACTACAACTATCTCGGCGAGGCAGTGCCCTCACAGGCAGGCTACCTCGCAGAGCGCTCGGTCTCGGGTCTCGATCTCGGCGCCGGCGCGCTCAATTCCCCGAGCGACCTCTTCAAGGATCATGAGGATTTCTTCTATCTCGTCGATTCGGGCAACAACCGCATCCTGAAGATCGACAGTGCATTCACCGAGGTCGTGCAGATCTATGAAAAGTTCACGATGCCGGACGGCTCCGAGACAAGGCTCAAGAATCCGAAGGGCGTCTATGTCTCGCCGGATACCGGACTCATCTACATCGCCGACAATGAGAATTCCCGCGCACTGATCTGCAATCCGGACGGCTCGGTCGTCCGCGAGATCACAAAGCCGGAATCCACTGTCTACGATCAGCAGCTCACATTCCTCCCGCAGAAGATCCTCTGCGACAACGCGGGCAATGTCTACATCGTGCTGAACAACACGACCAAGGGCGCTGCGATGTTCGATGCGGAAGGCAATTTCATCGGCTACTACGGCGCAAACAGCGTCGCAAAGACCGCTGCCGTCATCGCAAACCACTTCTGGAATGCGATCGCCTCTGAGCAGGAGAAGCGCTACCGTGCGAGAAGCACCCCGACAGCGTTCGATAACTTCGACATCGACAGCGTCAAGGGCTTTATCTACACCTCGACCTCCTCCGGCTCAAGCGACACCGATATTGTCAAGAAGGTCAACCCGGAGGGCTACAACCTCTTCGATTATATGTCGAACTTCGTCTGGGGCGACCTCTTCTCGACATGGTATTCCGGCACAAGCTACAAGACCAAGATCGTCGATATCGACATCGGCGACGACGGCTCGATCAACTGCCTCGATGCCACGACCGGCAGAGTCTTCCAGTATGACAAGGAAGCCTCGCTGCTCTTCATCATGGGCACGGTCGGCGATCAGGTCGGCGCGTTTACCGCGGGCAATGTCGCTGCGGTCGAGACAAAGGGCGCAGGCTGCGAGAATGTCTATGTCCTCGATGCGACCAAGGGCACGGTCACGGTCTTCGGGCAGACAGTCTTCGGACAGATCGTGCATGAAGCGACCACACTCTATAACGGCGGCTATTACGAGGAAGCGCTGGATCCGTGGCTGGAGGTTTTAAAGCGCGACGGCAACTACCGCAGAGCCTATCTCGGTATCGCCAGCGCCTACTACAACATGGGCAACTATAAGGACGCGATGGACTACGCGAAGAAGGCAGATGCCTCCGGGCGCTACAACAAGGCGTTCGAGCGCTACCGCTCCGAGTGGCTCCGCGACAATCTCACATGGATCCTCATTGTGATTGTTGTGCTTGTGATCGGCGTGATCGTGCTGAAGCGGATCCTCCGCAGGAAGCAGGAAGCCGCGCTCGCAGCGGCAAAGGCGCCCGCGAAGGATTCGTGGGTCGAGCAGGCGGTCTCCGCCGCTTTGCAGCACAAGGAGGAAGCGGAACACGCTCCGCAGAAGGCAAAACCGGCAGAAGAACCTGCATCGGAGACCGCAGCAGATGCGGCTGACGGTGCAGAGACCAAGCAGTAAGGAGGTGCGGCTTTTATGATGGATTTGACACAGCCCCAGTGGGTAAAACATGTTGTGTTTCACCCCTTTGAGGGCTTTGAGGATCTCCGCTGGAAAAAGGGCGGCACGCTCAAATACACGGCGATCATTATTGTCGCGCTCTTCTTTGCGCTGATCGCTTACGACCGCTGGTGCGGCTTCCAGTTCCGCCCGCTGCCGGATGCACAGTTCAGCGTTGTGCCGTATATCATGCGTTCGGTGGTCTATTTCCTTGCGTGGGTGCTCGGAAACTGGGCGATCTGCACGCTGCTCGACGGCGAGGGCTCAATGAAGAATATCTGCATTTACAGCTCCTATGCGCTGATCCCGTACATCGTTTCCACCTTCATCAATGTGGTGCTGTCGCATGTGCTGGTGCAGGCAGAGCAGGTCTTCTTCTCGACCGTCTACTATGTCGGTCTCATCTGGACAGCGCTGCTGCTGTTCAGTGCGATCAAGGCGGTGCATCAGTATTCGTTCACGAAAACGGTCGTGGCGATTGTGCTGACGCTTGCCGCAATGCTCGTCATCCTCTTTCTGGCGGTGCTGTTCCTGAGCCTCTTCCAGAAGGTCTATGTTTTCTTCTATTCGCTGTATACAGAGATCCTGTATCGCGTGAGAGTGTAAGGCGGTGAGAATCATGCAGAAACGAAAGAATATGATGTGCTGCGTGCTCGCTGCCGCTCTGGTGCTCCCGACCATGCTCTGGTCGGTGCCCGCGCTTGCCGACGGCGAGGATGCAGGTGACGGCGCAGCGGCGGAGACCTCCACCGAGACCTCTGTCACCGCAGATGACGAGGCAGAGGCGTGGGTGGACCGCACGGAAGCAGATGTCTTTGAGAAACTGAAGAAGGTCGCCGAGAACGACAATCTCGAATTCTGGGCGCCCGATGAATCCAAGGTCAGCGAGAGCGATGACGAAAAGGTCGAGGATATGTTCGCGCTGGTCAACAAGAAGAACGGCTATGTCTGGTGGAGCTCCCCGATCAATGCGGGCGGCGACTCCATCGCGTCCAAGGTGCTCCGCAGCGAGATCGGCTCCTCGATGGTGCTGACTGCGGCGCAGATCGAGGACAGATCGACCTCCAACATGCGTTCGGGCGACACCGCGAAGGTCGGGCTCACATTCACCGAGACCGACGGCGGCGTCAAGGTCGAATATTACTTCCGCAAAATGGGCATCAAAATCCCTGTGACCTATAAGCTCGGCGAAGACTTCCTTGAGGTCTCCGTCGATACGGCGAAGATCTCCGAGAAGCATGACGCGAGCACAGAGGAGCCGATCCTCGCGCAGCAGCTCGCCTTCCTGAACAGCTTCGGCGCGGCGGATATGACCGAGGAGGGCTATTTCGTCATCCCGGACGGCAGCGGCGCGCTGATCAACTTCAACAATGAGAAGTATACCGCGAAGGCATACAGCCAGCTCATCTACGATGTGGATGTGACGGCTGTGCCGAAGACGAAGGGACCGGTCGTCGAGGGCGTTTCGCTCCCGATGTACGGCATCGTCAAGGGCGAAAACGCGATGCTCGCGGTTGCGGCAGAGGGCGACGGCAGCTGCTATATCTGCTCCGATGTCAGCGGCACGGGTCAGTCGAACACCGAGTATAACCGCTGCTACTTCAAATTCCTCCTGCGCAGCGCCGACCAGTATTATCTCGGCAGCGATCAGCTCAATCCGCTCGATGTCTATGAGAAGAACCTCAGCGAGCGCAAGCTGACGGTGCGCTACTATCCGCTCACCGCTTCCGATGAGATCAACGCAGACGGCAGCACGGCGCTTGACTATGTGGACATTGCGGCGAAATACCGCGAGTATCTGCTGAACGAGCAGAAGGTGCCGCAGAAGGCAAAGGCAAATGCCGCGGAAATGTATGTCGATCTCTACGGCGGCACAATGAAGCAGAAGAATGTGCTCGGCTTCCCGATCTTCATGAAGACCTCGATGACCTCTTACAGCGAAATGCAGGAGATCCTCACGCAGCTCAAGGATGCGGGCGCCGACAGCATGACCGTTTCGCTCAACAACTGGACGAATGCCGGCATCAGCGGCAAGGTCGATTACAAGGGCAAGGCCTCCGGCACGCTCGGCGGCAGCGGCGATTTCAAAAAGCTCACGGGATACATGAATGACAACAGCATCGCATGGTATCCGACTGTGGACAACAGCGCCTACTACACCGGGCAGGGCTACTGGTCACTGACCGATACGGCAGTGCGCGTCTCTGGCTCCTTCGCCCGCATCGTCGATTATGAGCGCGCATACGGCGTGCCCTACGGCGAAAAGAAAACGATGTCGCTGCTCTCCCCTGCCACCTTCCCCGAGCTCTATGAGAAGCTCGTGAAGAACTATCAGAAGCAGAATCTCCCGGGCGTCAGCATCGGCTCGATGTCTGCAAAGCTCTACGGCGACTACGGCAAGAAGTCGGGCACGGCGCGTGACACGACAAAGCAGTATATCGTTGACAGCCTCGGCAAGATGCAGGACGCAGGGCTCTCGGTGCTCTCTGAGGACCCGAACGCCTATGTGCTCCCGTACACGGATCGGATCACCGACCTCCCGCTCTATTCCAGCGGCTTCAACATCTTCGATGCGGATGTCCCGCTCTATCAGCTCGTCATGCACGGCGTGCTCCCCTATTCCACCAAGGCGGTCAACGGCAGCGCGGATGCGGAGCGGCTCGTGATGCTGGCACTCGCGGCAGGCAGCAATCTCCATTTTGATATGCTCTATGCCGAGACCAGCGAGCTGAAGGACACCGATTTCGATGTTTACTATTACGCTTACTATGAATACTGGATCAAGAATGCGGCGCAGTATTATCAGTTCTCGAAGGATGTGCTCGCAGCGGCCAGCGATTCGTATATCATCAGCTATGTGAATGACGGCGATGTCATCACCACCAAGTACGCAAACGGCACTGAGACCGTTGTCGATCTCAATGAGTGCTCTGTCAGCCTCAACGGGCAGAAGAAGTATCTCAAGGACTATGTAGAGGAAGGAGCTGTGGTTTTTGAATGAAAATGCCATATGAACGCAGAAAATCCCTCTACGGCTACGGCTTTATCGCAATCTGGGCGGTCGGCACGGTGCTCTGGTTCTTAAAGCCGCTCATCGAGTCCCTCTGCTACTGCTTCATGGACAATGCGACCCTGAAGCCGGATACCGGCGGCATGAACAAGGTCTGGCTCGGCTCGGTCGGGCAGAGCTGGCTGACAAACTTCAAGTTTGCCTTCGCAGCCGACCCGGAGTATAAGCAGAAGCTCATCGCCGTCCTCAAGGACACCGCGATCACGACGCCGATGATTCTCATCTTCTCGCTCTTCATCGCGGTCATCCTCAATCAGGAATTCAAGGGCAGAGGCTTTGCGCGTGCGATCTTCTTCCTGCCGGTCATCATCGCGACCGGTCCTGTCTACAACATCATCAACGGCGACATTGCAAGCACCGGCGCTGACAGCGGCGCACAGTTCTCCACGCTCTTTGAAACGGATATCGTCGATGAGCTGCTGGAGTTCCTCGGTGTCATGAACATCAGCGACACGCTCAGCTCCTACATCAACACCGTCACGACCAATATCTTCGGGCTCGTCTGGAGCTCAGGCATCCAGATTCTCATCTTCCTCGCGGCGCTCCAGAATATCCCGGTCTCCGCAAAGGAAGCGGCTTCGATGGAGGGCGCGACCTCGTGGGAGTATTTCTGGAAGATCACGCTGCCCTATGTCAGCCCGATGATTCTCGCAAACTTCATCTACACGGTCATCGACTCCTTCACGAAATCCGACAATGTGGTCATGGCGCGTGTGCTCGCAAAGCAGCTCGACTGGGACTATGCATACGCGGCGGCAATGGCGTGGGCATATTTCGCGATCGTCATGGTGGTTGTCGGCATTATCGTCTCAATCGTCAACCGATTTATCTTCTACGAAGTAGAGTAAGGGGGTGCAGAAATTGGATAATGAAAAGAATCTGACCCCCGAGGAGATCACCGGGGCGGCGGAAACCGCGGCAGAAGCAGTTCCCGAGACCGCAGAAGCAGCCGCAGAGCCGGTGAAGAAATCGCTCTCCGATCCCGATCACCCGGTCGCAAAATATGTGCCGGACTGTGCAAAGCCCGATGTGCATGAAGAGCACGAGGTCGGCGAGGGCATGAGCCCGAAGGAAGCCATGAAGATCCGCATGCGCAACATGAACAAGGAGGAGATTGCGTATCTCCGCCGCAAGCGCATCTTCGAGAAGTGCTGGCCGGTGTTCCGTTTCCTCATTCTCTTCGGTCTCGGCTTCGTCATCCTGACACCGCTCATGTTCATGATCTCCTACGCATTCCGCGAGAATCAGGACATGAACGACCCGACGGTCATGTGGATTCCGCGCCATCTGACGCTGCGCATCATGAAGCAGACCATCGACGCGATGGGTCTCACGAACACAGAGAACAACCCGCTGATCAACACGCTGATTCTGAACATCGGCTGCTCGATCTGCCAGGTCGTCACCTGCGCGATCACAGGCTACGGCTTTGCGCGCTTCAAGTTCAAGGGCAGAAACCTGCTCTTCGGCATCGTGATCCTTCAGATCCTCGTGCCGACGCAGATCATCTCCATTCCGCTTTACAGCACCTTCCGCAATTTCCTCTTCGGCAGCGTCAACCTCATTGACAACATGCTCGTCATGTATCTGCCGGCGCTCACCGCAAACGGCATCCGTGCGGGACTGATGATCTTCATTTTCCGTCAGTTCTTCCGCGGCCTGCCAAAGGAGCTGGAGGACGCGGCGTATCTCGACGGCTGCGGTCCGTTCAAGACCTTCATTCAGGTCATGGTGCCGAACGCTGCATCGTCCTTCCTGACGGTGTTCCTTTTCTCCATCGTGTGGTACTGGAATGATTTTTATGTCGCAAGTGCATTCTTCACGAACAAGAAGACAATCTCGCTTGTGCTGAAAAACCTCGACGGTACGCTGAATATCGCAATCTTCAACAATGCAAACGCGAATGTCAGTGCGCGTGAAAAGATCGTCTGGCTGGAAGCAGCCTGCCTGATCTCGATTACGCCGATGCTGATTCTCTACGCGTGCCTGCAAAAGCACTTCACCGAGGGTATTGAGCGCTCGGGTCTCGTCGGATAAACAAAAAGCAGCGTCGGAGTGTCATGGCTCCGGCGCTGTGCTGTATGAAGAAAGGAGAACCCTATGCCACTGAATATGATCCGCGGCGACATCACCAAAGTGCGCTGCGATGCGATTGTCAATGCGGCAAACAGCTCGCTGCTCGGCGGCGGGGGCGTGGACGGCGCGATCCACCGTGCGGCCGGAGAAGGGCTGCTTGCGGAATGCCGCACACTCGGCGGCTGCGAAACCGGGGAAGCGAAGATCACCGGCGGCTATCAGCTCCCGGCGAAATATGTCATCCATACGGTCGGCCCCATCTGGCACGGCGGCAGCAAGGGCGAAGCGGCGCTGCTCCGCAAATGCTATCTCAGCAGTCTCACGCTTGCCGCTGCACATGACTGCGACAGCGTCGCGTTCCCGCTGATCTCCGCCGGTGCCTACGGTTACCCGCGTGAGGAAGCACAGCGCATCGCCGTGCAGACGATCGCGGAATTTCTGGAAACGCATGAGATGCAGGTCTTCCTTGTGATCTACGATCACAGCGGCGGCACTGCGAGTTATCCTGACATTGTGCGCATGCTGGATGCACGCATGCGCTTTGCGGCAAATGCCGCACCGATGATGCAGAGCGCGGCGCTTCCGCGTGAGAAACGGCACGGGCTCTTCCGCAAGCCCTTCGGCGGGGCGAAGCGCACAGAGGAAACCGCTGACTTTGCAGCGGCACCGGCGGCAGCGGAGCTTCGTGAAGAAACTGCATGCGGGGTGTTTCTGCCGCCGTCATCGCTTGCCCGTGCGCTCGATGAAATCGACGAGAGCTTCACGGAGATGCTTCTGCGCAAGATCGACGAGCGCGGCATGACCGATGCGCAGTGCTACAAGAAAGCGAATGTTGACCGCAAGCTCTTTTCCAAAATCCGCAGCGATCTGCACTACAAGCCGAAGAAAGTCACTGCGATCGCATTTGCACTGGCGCTGGAGCTCAGTCTCCCGGAAACGGAGGAGCTTCTGCGCAAGGCGGGCTATGCGCTCTCCGGCAGCAACAAATTTGACATCATCGTGACCTATTACATCAGCCGCGGCATCTTTGATGTATTCCGCATCAATGAAGCGCTCTTCGCATTCGATCAGCTCCTGATCGGCGCATGATTCACTGCAAAAAAACAGCACGCATCCCGGCGTTCGGAATGCGTGCTGTTGTTATCTGAACAGATCAGAGCTCAACCTTGAAGGACTCATCGCCCTCACCGTTGACGGTGAAGTATGCGGCGTTCTCCTCAGGCTTGACGTAAACGACAAACTCGTTGACGACCTTTCTCTTGTGAACGGACTTATAGCCCTTGAGTGCCTTCTCCGCAACAGAGCTCACATCATACTCCTGACCGTTCGCCTGAACGATGGTCTTGATGACGGTCTCGGTCTTCTTCGGAGCAGCCTTCTTCGGAGCAGCTGCCTTCTTTGCCGAAGCCTTCGGTGCCTCGGTCTTTGCAGCTGCCTTCGGTGCCTCAGCCTTCACAGCCTTCGGAGCCGCAGCCTTCTTCGGTGCTTCTGCCTTTGCAGCAGCCTTCTTCGGCGCTGCCTTTTCTGCCTTGCCTGCCATAACATGATTCTCCTCTCACATAATTCGCGCAGGTTGACACGCCTGCATAATTCGATTATAGCACAGCACCGCATGAATGTCAAGCATTTTCACGAGAAAACAGCGAAATTTCAAAAACATTTCACATTTCCCGCAATTTCTGCTGTATGGAGATTCTAAAAATAATACAGTTTGAATGTAAATCTGTTGTAAACGCGGGAAACGGCGTTTTTGTTTCGTGTGCGCCGCTTTGCAATAAAATGTGATCGGAATACAGGAAAATTGTACGAAAAATGAAAATGATTTGTTCAGCGGAGCGTTTCGGGAATGTCAATGTCATCGAGATAACGCAAAACGGCTGCAACGGTGATGTTGTCTCTGCCGCCCTTTGCAAGAGAGAGCGAGACCATTTCCGAGAGACGCTCCGGGAGCGGCAGCGGCTTTGCGAGGATGCTTTCCATTTCTGCGGGTGTGACATAATCCGTGAGTCCGTCGGTGCAGAGCAGCAGCAGATCGCCCCACTGCATCCCCTCATCGAAGCGGCGGATCTCGGGCTCTGGCTCACGCGTGAGATTGCCCATCACAGGGAGAATGAGATTTTTGTGTGAATGCACGCGCTTCTCCTCGCTTGTGATGCTCCCCTCCTCATAGAGCATCTGCACGAGCGTCTGGTCGCGGGAGAGCTGTTCTAAGCGCCCGCCGCGGCAGAGATACACACGCGAATCGCCGACATTGAAGCATTGCAGCCCGTCTGTCTCATCGACCGCGATGCCGCAGAGCGTCGTCTGCATATTGGCGGTGTCGGCACGGCGGCGGCTCTGCTCCGCGATCTGCGCATGAATCGTGAGAATACGGCGCCGGAGATCGGTGCGGCGTGTATATTTCACAGCGGAAAGCGCCTCCAGACAGCTCTGTGACGCAAGCTCCCCTGCGTGTTCGCCGGAAACGCCGTCGCAGACTGCTGCGAGAAACGGTGCCCGCACGGCCATCCGCAGCGCCCCCTCTGCCGTGACAGCATGATGCAGCATGAGCGCATCCTCGTTGTGGGGCGGGAGCCCTTTTTCCGTAATGCCGCAGAGATAATACATTTTATCACATCCTTCTTGCTTTTTCTTTCCGTTTGTGGTATGATATATCTATCACTGATAAGGAGAACCGATGATGTATACTTTGCTGAAAACCGAAGGCACGGCGCGCCGCGGCATGTTCCATACCGTTCACGGCGATTTTCAGACCCCGTGCTTTATGAATGTTGCCACTGCCGGCGCGATCAAGGGTGCGCTTTCTGCGCGTGACCTCGAAGCGGTCGGCTGTCAAGTCATGCTCTGCAATACCTATCACCTGCATGTGCGCCCGGGCGATGATGTTGTCCGAAAGATGGGCGGCTTGCAGGGCTTTACCGGCTGGCGCGGTCCGACGCTGACCGACTCCGGCGGATTCCAGGTCTTCTCCCTCGCAAAGCTCCGCAAGATCAAGGAGGAGGGCGTGACCTTCCGCTCGCATATCGACGGCAAGGCGATCTTCATGGGACCCGAGGAGAGCATGCGCATCCAGTCGCATCTCGGCTCGACCATCGCAATGGCGTTCGATGAATGCGTGGAGAATCCCGCGCCCTATAAATATGCGGAGCAGAGCTGCGAGCGCACGACCCGCTGGCTCAAACGCTGCAAGGCGGAAATGGCGCGCCTCAATGCGCTGGAGGATACCGTCAATCCGCATCAGCTGCTGTTCGGCATCAATCAGGGATGCACCTTTCCCGACCTGCGTGAGCGCCACATGGATCAGATCGCGGAGCTCGATCTCGACGGCTATGCGATCGGCGGGCTTGCCGTCGGTGAGCCGACCGAGGTGATGTATGACATCATCGAGCATGTCGAGCCGCATATGCCGAAGGAGAAGATCCGCTACCTCATGGGTGTCGGCACGCCGCAGAATATCGTAGAGGGTGTCGCACGCGGCATCGACCTCTTTGACTGCGTGATGCCGAGCCGCAATGCACGCCACGCGACTGTGTTCACATGGGACGGCATCGTGCATCTGACGAAGCGCTGCTTTGAGACCGATCCGCGCCCGATCGAGGAGGGCTGCCAGTGTCCGACCTGCCGGAACTTCTCGCGTGCGTACATCCGCCACCTGTTCAAGGCGGGCGAGCAGCTCGGCGGCAGACTTGCCGTGCAGCACAATCTCTGGTTCTACAACAACCTCATGACTGAGATCCGCAAGGCACTCGACGAGGGCAGATTTGCGGAGTTCCGTGCGGCGCATTCCGAGAATCTCGGACGGCTGCGCAAAGACTGAGCGCACATCCGCAGCATACATATAATCAGAGCCCGCCGTGACCTTCACAGCGGGCTCAGCATCTTTCTGAGATCACTTGCTCTCGGATTCCAGGAACTTGTAGCAGCAGGCTGCCAGTGCCGCACCGACAAGCGGGCCGACGATGAAGACCCAGAGTTCACCGATCGGCGCAGAGTTGCTTGCAAAGAGTGCGACCAGCGCCGGACCGAAGGAACGTGCCGGGTTGACAGAGGTGCCGGTGAGACCGATGCCGAGGATATGGACGAGCACCAGTGTGAAGCCGATCACGACGCCGCCGAAGGAGCCGTGGCCTGCCTTCGTGGAGGTGACACCGAGGATGGTGAGCACGAAGATGAAGGTCAGGAGGATCTCGACCAGCAGACCTGCGACCGCGCTGCCGTTCACGCCGTTGAGACCGTTGGAGCCGAAGCCGCCGGTCTTGTCTGTGACATCACCGAGCGAGAAGATCGCTGCGAGCAGACCGGAGCCTGCGAGTGCGCCGAGGCACTGTGCGATCACATAGCCGATGAAATCAGTGACGCTCATGCCGCCGGAGATCAGCACGCCGAGCGAAACCGCCGGATTGATGTGACATCCGGAGATGTTGCCGACACAGTATGCCATGCCGACGATGGTGAGACCGAAGGCGAGCGCTGTGAGAATATAGCCGCAGCCGTTTACTGCGTCGCATCCGACGAGCATTGCGGTGCCGCAGCCGATCAGCACGAGCGTCATGGTCCCGATGAATTCTGCGATGTACTTTTTCATTCTGTTGTCCTTCCTGTTCGGCAGAGGCTTTCAGCATGTCCGGCGTCTGCCCTGCGCCGGGATGCCCGCAGGCGGAATGCGCTGCTTTTGTATGCTTTTATTATAGCACAGAATCCAGCATCCCGTCAAGTAGAAATCTGACTATCATGTTATAAATACAAGCGGAATCCCGTGTTTCCATTGACAAAACTGCCGGAATCTGGTATGATACTTATATAATGTCCCTTTTTATCATTGTGTTGCCAAGATAAATCGGAATTTGCACGGAGCAACCCCACCACCGCCGCCGCTGGCGGCGGTCCCCCTCCCCTTTCAGGGGAGGCAAGTGAAAGCGC